>JAICMS010000108.1 GCA_025929075.1 Propionibacteriales bacterium | reverse complement strand
TGGTGTGCACGTCGAGCCGGGTGACGACCACGGACGCCAGGCTGAGCCGGGCGACGACCACGGTGCGCATGCTGAGCTCGGGGATGACCACGGAGGTCGCGGTCACGGCAGCGACGACTGAGCAGTGCAGGACGACGGCCGGCGACCCTCACGGAGCCGCCGACCGCCGTAGGTGAGAGCCCGTAGATCAGCTCATCAGGTTGACCCGCAGGTTGGCGAAGGCGAAGTCGGTGTCGCTGCTGAGCACGATTGAACCGATGTTCTTGGTCTTCATCGCCAGCAGTCGAGCACCGGCATCGCCGGTGATGTTGCGCGCCACGCTGGTCTTCAAGCCGCCGCTGGGGCGGTAGAACGAAGCCTGGATCACGTGGTACTCGAAGGGGTCGGGCTCGGCCTCAGTGCCGGAGAGCCGCACCGGTGCGCTGAACGAGATGGTCACGGAGTCGGCCCCGTTGGTCGTCAGGATGTCGGGGGTGGCCGTCTCGGTGTCCGGCGGGCTGCCCCACGTGCCCCAGCTGTTGGGCACGCTTGCCTTGACCACCGCCGGGCTGAAGGTCACGGTGATCCCGCACTGGTCGAGTGAGGTCACCGTCGTGCCGTCGGCGATGCCGCTCAGATCGAACTTGCAGGTGTGGCCGACGTAGAGCTGGTTGGGTCGGTTGATGACCGTCTTGGAGGCGTTCGGGGAGACCGACGCGTGGAAGGTGGCGTGGCTGGGGACGGCGTGGCCGGAGTTGCTGCTGGCGGCGTTCGCCGTGGCAGCGGTGGAGGCGAGGGTGGCACCGACGACGATCGTCGCGAAGAGCGCGCCGGCGATGGTGCGTGAGCGTTTCATGCTGAGCCTCCTGGCTCGAAGAGAAGTGGTTTCCGACTGACGCCGGGCGGGTGGCTGCCAGTGGATTGTTTGCCGAGGTACCCAATACCTGTGGCGTAAACGGACGCAACGAGAAAATTCTGCTGAGTGCCTTCGCAGAGCGGCGCCCGGGCTCGACCACTACAGTCGAAGGTCTGCGGGCGAGCCGACCGGGCGGCCGCGCCGCGGTGTGGCGGGTGCGGTCGCCGTACTGGCAACACCGCGGTGAGGAAGGTCCGGACTCCGCAGGGCACGGTGGTGGGCAGCACCCACCCGGGGCAACCCGCGGGACAGTGCCACAGAAACAGACCGCCAGCGGCTTCGACCATCGAAGTGCGGGTAAGGGTGAAACGGTGGTGTAAGAGACCACCAGCGCCCCGGGCGACCGGGGCGGCTGGGCAAACCCCACCGGGAGCAAGACCAAGAAGGCCGTTCGACCTCGGTCGGGCGGCCGCGCAGACGCCAGCCGCCTTCGGGCGGTGGGAGGGCGGCCCGTTCGAGTCTGCGGGTAGGTCGCACCAGCGCACCGGTGACGGTGCGCGCAGATGGATGGCTGCTCAGGACGGCGTCCGCGAGGACCCGTCCCCAACAGAATCCGGCCTACGAGTCGGCTCGCCCGCAACGCGCCGCCTCCGATAGCCGGCGTAGATCGGGTCGGCAGGAGGACTGGGTGCGGCTGCGAACCGTCTCACCGAACGACCGGGGGTGGACCCGGCGGCGCGCCGGCAGCGGCTTCGTCTACCTCGACGCCGACGGTCGGCGGTTGTCAGGCGAAGAAGTCGAGCGGATCAAGTCGTTGGTGATCCCCCCGGCCTGGACCGATGTCTGGATCTGCCCGCGAGCGAACGGCCACATCCAAGCGGTCGGAACAGACGCGGCCGGTCGGCGCCAGTACCTCTACCACCCGGTGTGGCGGGAGAAGCGCGACCAAGCCAAGTTCGACCGGGTCATCGGGATGGCCAAGCGGCTGCCGCGCGTGCGGCGCCAGGTCGTCGCCGACCTCGATGCCCCCGACCTCACGAAGACAGCGGTGCTCGCGGCGACCGTCCGGCTCATCGACCTCGGGTTGTTCCGGATCGGGAGCGAAGAGTACGTCGACGACAACGGTGGCTATGGCCTCACGACCCTCGAACGTCGACACGTCAAGAAGCAGGGTGACGGACTGATCTTCTCCTTCCTGGGCAAGTCCGGAGTGCCGCACGAGATCGTCGTCGACGATCCGGAAGTCTGTGCCCTGGTCGGTCGGATCCGGCGCCGCCGCGGTGGGGGCGAGGAGCGGCTGCTCGCCTACAAGAACGGTTCCCGCTGGTGCCCGGTGCAGGCCGCCGAGGTCAACGACTATCTCCGCGAGACCTTTGGCATGGATGTCACGGCCAAAGATTTCCGCACCTGGCACGCGACCGTCATCGCGGCTACCGCGCTCGGCGAGGCGGCAACCGGCGAACGGATCATCAGTGCCCGCGCGAAGCGCACCGCAGTCAAGGGAGCAATCGAGGAGGTGGCCAGCTACCTCGGCAACACGCCCGCGATAGCCCGTAGCTCCTACGTCGATCCCCGCGTGGTCGACCTCTTCGACGACGGAATCACGATCGCCGCCGCGTTGCGCCGCCTTCCCCGATCCCCTCGGCGCCGGCGAGCACAGATCGAGAAGGCTGTGCTGCGGCTGCTGTCGCGGTCTCCGGATGCGGCTGCCCGCGCTGCTCGGTCGGCAAGGCGATCGGCCTGACGCCCCACGCCGCCGTCGGCTAGGCATCACAGCTAGGGCAGGGTGAGGACCTCTGCGCCGGTATCGGTCACAAGGAGTGTGTGCTCGAACTGCGCGCTTCGGCTTCGGTCGCGGGTGACGACCGTCCAGCCGTCGTCCCAGAGATCCCACTCGGTGGACCCGAGCGTCAGCATCGGCTCGATGGTGAACGTCATGCCCGGCCGGATCACAGTGTCGAAGCGCGGGTCGTCGTAGTGCGGAATGACCAGCCCGGTGTGGAACGTCGTGCTGATGCCATGGCCGGTGTAGTCCGCCACTACTCCGTACCCGAACCGCTTGGCGTACGACTCGATGACCCGTCCGATCACGTTGACCTCTCGCCCCGGTCGCACCGCCTTGATGGCGCGGTTGAGCGCTTCCTCGGTCCGCTCCACCAAAAGCCGGCTGTCCTCGTCGACGTCCCCCACCAGGAACGTTGCGTTGGTGTCGCCGTGTACGCCGTCGATGTACGCCGTGATGTCGAGGTTGCAGATGTCGCCGTCCTGCAATGGCCGTGAGTCGGGGATGCCATGGCAGATGACCTCGTTGACAGACGTGCACAGCGACTTCGGGAAGCCCTTGTAGCCGAGGGTCGAGGGGTAGGCACCGTGGTCGCACAGAAACTCGTGCGCGACCCGGTCGACCTCGTCGGTCGTCACGTCTGGAGCGATGGCCTTGCCTGCTTCTTGCAGCGCCTGTGCGGCCAGGCGGCAGGCGACCCGCATGCGTTCGACGATGTCGACGGTCGGGACGTCGCCAGCTCGGTGGGGCGCTGGCCGCGGCCGGTCGACGTACTCGGGCCGCTCAATCGACGCCGGCACGGGCCTGCGCGGAGAGATCACACCGGGAGTCAGCGCCGTCACATCGCGAGTGTAGTAACCGCTACGCAGGGCATCGCTCGACGAGAGAGCCCGAGGAGGCCGCGCATGGACGAGCACTACTACTACTGCCTCACCCACCATGCCGTCGAGGGTGAGGTCGGGTGTACGGCGTCGCAGCGGCTCGGACCGTATCCGACCCGCGAGGCGGCCGAGCGTGCGCTTGAGACGGTGGCCGAGCGCAACGCCGCCTGGGACAACGACCCGCGCTGGAACGACCTCGACGACTGACTGGTCGGCGACAAGGAAGGCCGAGACGCCAGAAGTGCACCGACACGCCGGCAAAACCGGTGCGTTGGCGCCGTCTCGGCGGAGGGCTGGGGGGTCGGGGTCCGGGAGGGGCTGCGCGGAGTCAGAAGGTGTGGGAGGCGTCTGGAAATGCGCCGGCCGCCACGTCGGCCGCGAAGTCCTGGGCCGCCTTGAGCAAGACGCCGTGTAGGTCGGCGTACTGCTTGACGAACCGCGGCATCCGGCCGGTCCGCAGGCCGGCCATGTCGGGCCAGACCAGCACCTGGGCGTCACAGGACGGCCCGGCGCCGATGCCGATCGTCGGCACCGTGAGCCGCTTGGTCACCTCAGCGGCCACGTCGCCGGGCACCATCTCCATCACCACCGCGAAGGCGCCGGCAGCCTCCAGTGCCAGCGCGTCGTCGACGATGCGCTGGGAGGCGTCGCCACGGCCCTGCACGCGGTAGCCGCCGAGCCCGTGCTCGGACTGCGGGGTGAAGCCGATATGGGCCATCACCGGGATCCCGCTGCGGGCCAACAGCTCCACTTGCGGAACCATCTGCTCGCCGCCCTCGAGCTTCACCGCGTGCGCCTCGGCCTCCTTCATGAACCGCACGGAGGTGTGGAACGCCTGCTCGGGCGAGGCCTGATAGGAACCGAAGGGGAGGTCGGCCACCACCATCGCACGCCGCACCGACCGGGTCACCGCCCGCACCAGCGGCATCAGCTGGTCGACGGTGACCGGCAGCGACGTCTCGTTGCCGAGGACGTTGTTGCTGGCCGAGTCGCCCACCAGCAGCACGGGGATGCCGGCTTCGTCGAAGGTCTGCGCGGCGTACTGCTCGTAGGCGGTGAGCATCGCCCAGCGTTCGCCGCGCTGCTTCATCTCGAGTAGGTGGTGGGTGCGGACCCGCTTGATCTGACGGCTCTCGGTGCTGGCCTTCGGGCCGCTGCCGTACGGCGACACCTCGGACATGTGGCGTCATCCTCCGCTGTTCTCGAGGCTCCCTGGTGGAGTCCCCGGACCAGCCTCCAGCGTTCCATGCCAACCGGCCGGGGCAAACACCCCCGGGGGTGCCGCCCAAGTCAGTGCGGGAATAGGTGGCCGAGAGAGCGGAGTTGCCCGGTCGGAGGACATTGGAGGGGCACGGGTGTCACCGGCGTCTGGGAGAGTGGATGGCATGGACGGTAAGGAGAAGCCGGAGCCGCTGGAGCCGATCGACGAGGCGTGGGAGCGTGGCCTGGCGGTCGTGGCGCATCCCGACGACCTGGAGTTCGGCGCCGCTGCTGCGATCGCCCGGTGGACCGGCCAGGGCAAGCACATCGTCTACGCCATGGTGACCAGCGGCGAGGCCGGCATCGACGCCATCGAGCCGGAGCGTTGCAAGGAGCTGCGCGAGGCCGAGGAGGTCGAGTCCGCCCGGATCGTGGGCGTCGAGACCGTCGAGTTCCTCGGTTTCCGTGACGGTGTCGTCGAGTACGGCGTCCCGCTCCGCGCCGCCATCGCCGAGGCCGTTCGCCGGCATCGGCCCGACATCGTCATCACCGGCAACTTCCACGAGAGTTGGGGAGGCGCAGGTCGCAACCAGGCTGACCACATCGCCGTCGGTCGGGCCGTCCTCGACGCCGTACGAGACGCCGCCAACCGCTGGATCTTCCCCGAGCAGCTGACCGACGGGCTCGAGCCGTGGGGCGGTGTCAAACGGGTCCTCGCCGCGGGATCGCCGTTGTCCAAGCACGCGGTCGACATCACCGACAGCTTCCAGGCAGGGGTAGCGTCGCTCGCCGCCCACAAGGCCTACATCGACGGCCTCGGCTGGGAGAACTTCGACCCCGAAGAGTTCCTCGAGGGCTTCTCGCGCCAGGTCGGCACCCGGCTCGGGGTGCCGATGGCGACGGCGTTCGAGGTGTTCTCGATGGGGTGGGGCGACTGATGCGTCCGACGACGGGCCGGCCATGACCCGGCGCGCCAGCCTCGTCTTCCTCGGGCTCGGGGTCGCCTGGGGCATCCCCTACCTGTTGATCAAGGTGGCGGTCGAGCAGCTGACCCCTGCCCAGCTCGTCTTCGCCAGGACCGCGATGGCGGCCGTCCTCTTGTTGCCGATCGCCGGGTGGCGGCGCGAGCTGCTCTGCGTGCTCCGTCGGTGGCCACCACTTCTGGCCTTCGTCGCGGTGGAGATCGCGATCCCATGGCTGTTGCTGAGCTCCGCCGAGCGGCGGCTGCCCAGCTCGATCACCGGTCTGCTGATCGCGGCCGTCCCGCTCATCGGCGTGGCCGTTGCGTTCGTCACCGGACGCGCTGAACGGATGGGCCGGAGCGGATGGGCCGGCCTCTGTGTCGGCTTCGCCGGAGTCGCGGCACTGGTCGGGCTCGACATTGCCGGCTCCAACCTGGGCGCGGTCGGCGAGCTGGCGATCGTCGCGGTCTGCTACGCCCTTGGTCCCGTGGTGCTCACACGCTGGCTGTCCGACCTGCCCAGCCTGGGTGTCATCGCCGCGGCCCTGGGCATTTCGGCATTGGTGTACATCCCGGTCGTCGCCCTCGACGGCGGCGTGCCCGCTGCGATGCCTGCGACCCGCATCGTCGTCAGTGTGGTGCTGCTCGCGGTGGTCTGCACAGCGGCGGCCTTCATGATGCTGTTCATCCTCGTCGCCGAGATCGGGCCGGTCAGGGCGACGACGATCACCTACCTCAACCCGGCGGTCGCGATCGCCGCTGGCGCGTTGGTGCTCGGCGAGCAGATCTCCGGCTGGACGATCGTCGGGTTCGTGCTGGTGCTGGCGGGTTCCTACCTGGTCAACCGCCGGCCGGGCCGCAACCGCCCCGAGTCGGACGCCGGCGAGCCGTCGGCGCTGTCTGGGGTCGCCCTGCCTGAACGCTGCGCCGCCGACTAAGCCCGCAACATCCGGTCAACGTCCTGCAACCGGCGCGCTATGGCGCGCCAGGTGCAGGACGTCCCGAGCACTACTCCACGGAGGTCCTGCAACCGGCGCGCTATGGCGCGCCAGGTGCAGGACGTTGGGTCAGGGATGCTCGCGCCAGGCGTTGGTGATCGGCAGCCGGCGGTCGCGCCCGAAGTTGCGGGAGGTGATCTTCGGGCCCGGCGGGTACTGGCGGCGCTTGTACTCGGCCGCATCCACCATCGCCAGTACCTTGGCCACCACCTCCGGGTCGAACCCCTGTCCGACCAGTTCGGCGGCGCTGCGGTCCTGCTCGACGTAGTCGTCGAGGATGTCGTCAAGCACTCGATAGTCGGGCAGCGTGTCGGTGTCGAGCTGACCCGGCCGCAGCTCCGCCGACGGTGGCTTGCTGATCACCGACTCGGGAATCGGTGGCGTCTCGCCCCGATCGGCCGCAGCCTTGTTGCGCCACTCGGCAAGCCGCCAGACCAGCGTCTTCGGCACGTCCTTCAGCGGCGCGAAGCCGCCGACGGCGTCGCCGTAGATCGTTGAGTATCCGACGGCCAGCTCGCTCTTGTTGCCGCAGGCCAGCACCAGGTGGCCGTGCTGGTTCGACAGCCCCATCCAGACGACCGCCCGGATGCGGGCCTGCAGGTTCTCCTCGGCGATCCCGTCGAGCTCGAGCGCGGCCTGGAAGGCGTCGAACATCGGCGCGATCGGCACGGTCTGCAAGTGCAACCCGGCCCGCCGAGCCAGCTCGGCGGCGTCGCTGCGGGAGTACTCCGACGACCACGCACTTGGGTTCGAGACGCCGTACACGCCGTCAGCGCCCAGCGCATCACAGGCGATAGCAGCCGCAAGTGAGGAGTCGATGCCGCCGGAGAGACCGAGCAGCACGCTGCGGAATCCGTTCTTGCGGACATAGTCGCGAAGTCCGACGACCAGCGCACCGTAAATCTCCGCCTCGTCGCCGATCCGGCTCGCCACCACGGACGTCAGCGGCTCGTACGGCGACAGCACCTCTTGCCCGAGGTCGACCCGCGACACCGGCGGGCCGCCGACGGCCGGTCCCTCATCCGCGCTCGCGTCGGCGAGGTTGAGGTCGACGACAAGCAGCGCCTCCTCGAACTGCGGTGCCCGAGCGACCACCTCGCCGGACCCGGCGACCACCATCGAGTCGCCGTCGAAGACCAGCTCGTCCTGCCCGCCGACCATGTTGACGTACGCGAGCGGACAACCCGCCTCGGCGGCCCGCCGCGCGCACAGGTCGGCCCGCACGTCGTCCTTGTTGCACTCGTACGGCGACCCGTTGATCACCACCAGCAGCCCGGCGCCC
>JAICMS010000224.1 GCA_025929075.1 Propionibacteriales bacterium | reverse complement strand
TAGGCCGCATGCCGGTGGTAGGGCCAGTTGTGCAGCAGGAGCACCGGCACCTGCCGCTCCTCGGTGGCGCGCAGGAAGGCGGTGAGCCGCAACGGGTCGCAGTCGGCCAGGTCGAGGTCGCTGTCGCCGTACCCGACATGGCACTGCAGCGGCAGGTCGGCATCGAGCGCCGCCCAGGCGAGCCAACCGTTCACCACAGGGTCGGCGAGCCGGTACCTACCTGACGCATCCGGGGCCATCCGCCTCAAAGCGGTGGCAAGGTCGTCGTACGTCGGCTTGCTGGGCGGCAAAGCGAGCCCGACCCGATACGCGGCGATGCTCTTCGCTCCGACGGCGGTCGTCTCCGAAAGCGCCTGCTCGAGCCGAGCGGCCAGGTCGGTCGCGGGAACCCCACTTGCGAGCAGATCCTCGGCCAGCGCCTCCAGCCGGACGACCTCGTGGGCCCGGCCGTCGGCGAGCTCGGCGACCTGAGCCGGCGAGCAGATCGACGCAGGAGCGAATCCGGTGTCGACGAGGAACTCGGTGATGCCGCTTCCACTCAGCAGTCGGCGGCTCACCTCGGCGCAACCGAGGTCCGTCCGGCGCGCCAGGTAGTCGTCAGCGGACGCGAGGGGCGGCAGGTCGAGGACAGGCGCGCACCACCGTCGCACTGCGAGGCCGAGCATCGAGTCGAAGAGCGTCGTGCCGAGCCGCGACGGCCCGGCCGCCTCGTTGAGCAAGCCTTCGAACTCCGCCCTGGACAGATCGCGCAGCACCAGCCCGTGGCAATGGTGGTCCACCAGCGGTCCACACACGAGGTCCTCCGGGCTCGACACGAGGCCATTCTCACCCGCTCGTGCTGGTGCAGGGACCTCGCTCACTCTGGAGCCGCGGCTCCGGTCCACACTCGGTAGAGCGCGGTAGGCAGACCCCAGTGGCCCAGCTCGGTCAAGCACTTCTCGTCATCGAGAACCCCCAGCAGCTGCCACCGCGGGGCCAGGATCGCGGCGGCGACCTGGATCATCATCTTGTCGTCACCGATGTCGTCGCTGTCGTCGTCGATCTCCGGCGTGCTCTCGATGTCGCGAAGGGCGTGTCCGGCCGTGAACTTTGCACCGACCCCTCTCCGACAGAGCCCCACGATCATGCCGAACCAGTCGGCATGCAGCAGGGCGGCGACGACCGCCTGCTCCTCCGGTTCGCTTCCGGGATCGCTCGCCGGGGAGATCGTCGCCTCGACTGCGCTGAGCCACAGTGCGGTGTCATCCTCGGAAATGCGCTTGCGCTTGTTGAGCCCACAAGCGTGGGTGAAGTACGAGAATCGCTCATCGTCGGAATCGCATCCCTCCCGCAGCACTCCGGCGGCGGCACTCAGCGCCGGCTGTGGGGGTCCCGCTTCGAGCGTGTGGGCGCAGGCGCCGCGTAGCAGCTCGGCAGCTTCTGCATCGACCTTGCGTTGCCCGGCGAGGAAGGCGTTCACCTCGTCTTCGTCGAACGCCCAAGGATCGTCCGCGGACATGCCGCAAGCGTTACATATGCCGCGTACACTCGCACTCGCACGACGCCCTGGGCCAAGTGGAGGGCAGCGATGACAGACCCCGTCCGCGTTGCCG
>JAICMS010000096.1 GCA_025929075.1 Propionibacteriales bacterium | reverse complement strand
CACCTCGCCCACTTCGGCGGCGTCAGCCTGCTCGTCACCCATTCGGCGCTCGACGCGCTCGTGGTCGCCGACCGGCTCGTCGTGCTCGAGCACGGCACGATCGTCCAGACCGGCTCGCCGACCGAGGTCGCGGCCAGGCCGAGGTCGGCCCACGTGGCGGCGCTCGTCGGCCTCAACCTGATAGCCGGCACCGCCAGCGGCGGCGTCGTGCGGTCGGCCACGGGGCCCGATCTCGTGGTCAGCGAACGGGTGGACGGCGACGTGGTCGCGGTCTTCTCGCCGTCCGCCGTCGGACTCTATGCCAGCCGGCCCGCCGGAAGCCCGCGCAACGTGTGGTCGGCGGTGGTCCGTTCGGTGGCGCCGCACGGTGACGCCGTACGGGTGCAGGTCGACGCCGAGATCGGCTCGATCCTGGCCGACGTCACCCCTGCGGCCCTCGCTGCGCTCGGCCTGCGAGTCGGTGACCCGGTCTTCGCCTCGGTCAAGGCCACCGAGATCGCCGCCTACCCCGCGTAGCTCGCGCTCAGGTCCCCGGAAATGCGGGAAACTGGCTGGACCTCTCGGACGCAGGGCAGCCACTTTCCCGCAATTCGCGGAGCGGGGGACGAGGGCGGGAGACTCGGCGCCCGTCGGCGGAAAGTTCGGGGCGGTTCGGGCGTACGCCGAGTTGGTTAGGATCGGGCCGTGACCGAGCAGCAGGCGACGACGGACCATGGGGGACCCCGATCGGCCGATCTGCCGGAGGCCGGCGAGCCTTTCCCCACCCCGAGTGACGTGCCGGACCGCAACCTCGCAATGGAACTGGTGCGGGTCACCGAGGCGGCCGCGATGGCCGCCGGCCGGTGGGTCGGGCGCGGTGACAAGAACGGCGCCGACGGAGTGGCTGTCAACGCCATGCGGGCCCTGATCGGCACCGTCGGCATGGACGGCGTGGTGGTCATCGGCGAGGGCGAGAAGGACCACGCGCCGATGCTCTACAACGGCGAACAGGTCGGCTCCGGCACCGGGCCGGCTTGCGACGTGGCCGTCGACCCGATCGACGGCACCACGCTGGCGGCGAAGGGAATGACCAATGCCGTGTCGGTGATGGCGGTGGCGCCGCGCGGCTCCATGTACGACCCGTCCGCTGTCTTCTACATGGAGAAGCTCGCGACCGGTCCGGAGGCCGCCGAGGTCGTGGACATCCGGCTACCCGTGGCGGAGAACATCCGCCGTACGGCGAAGGCGAAGGGCAGTTCCAACGACGACATCACCGTCGTGGTGCTCGACCGCCCACGGCACGCCGACCTGGTAGAGGAGATCCGGTCGGCCGGCGCGCGAATCAAGTTCATCACCGACGGCGACGTCGCGGGCGCCATCATGGCCGCCCGGCCCGGCACCGGCATCGACTTGTTGCTGGGTACCGGCGGCACCCCGGAGGGCATCATCGCCGCCTGCGCCATGAAGGCGATGGGTGGCGTCATCCAGGGCCGACTGATGCCGACCGACGACGAGGAGCGACAGCGGGCGGTCGACGCGGGTCACGACCTCGACCGGATACTCAGCACCGACGACCTGGTCGCCGGCGACGACTGCTTCTTCGTCGCCACCGGCATCACCGACGGCGAGCTGCTCCGCGGCGTCCGCTATGCGCACGGCGGCGCGATCACGCACTCGCTGGTGATGCGCTCGCGCAGCGGCACGATCAGGTCGATCACCAGTGAGCACAGGCTCAAGAAGCTGAGCAGCTACGCCACCATCGACTTCGAGCACGCCTGAGCCGCCCGGTCCCTGACCACGATCACCCGGAGTCGCTGATGCAGCCCGCAGCCGAGGCGATGGCCCGGCTGCCGTGGGGCATCGACATCTGCTACGACACCTTCGGCGAGAGCTCCGATCCGGCCGTCGTGATGGTGATGGGCCTGGCGGGGCCGCTGACCTGGTGGGACAGCAGGCTGTGCGCGATGGTCGCCGGGCAGGGCTTCTACGTCGTGCGATTCGACAACCGGGACGTCGGTAGGTCGACCTGGTTGTCGGGACCACGCATCTCCAACACCGGCATCCTCAGAGCCGCCGTGCGGGGGGCGGCGAGCCGACCGCCGTACACCATGAGCGACTTGGCGACTGACGTCGTGGGGCTGCTCGATCACCTCGGGGTGGCGGCCGCACACGTGGTCGGTGCGTCGATGGGCGGGATGATCGCGCAGACGCTGGCGATCGAGCACCCTGAGCGGGTGCTGTCGCTGGTGTCGATGATGTCGACGACGGGGCGGCGGTCGGTGGGTTGGTTCAGCCCGCGGCTGCTGCCGACGCTGCTCCGGCCGAACCGCAGCACTCGCGAGGCTTACGTCCGGTCGGCCGCGCGGACGTGGAAGGCGATCGGCTCGCCTGGTTATCCGGTCCCGCCGGATGAAGTGGCGCGGCGGGCGGGCGAGACGTTCGACCGCGGTGTCAGCCAGGCCGGCGTCAACCGCCAGCTCGCCGCCATCCTCGCCCAGACCGACCGCACTGAGGCGCTGCGGCGGTTGCAGCGGCCGACGACTGTTCTGCATGGCCTGGCCGACCGGCTGGTGCATGCGTCCGGGGGCCGGGCCACGGCGGCAGCTGTCACTGGTGCGCAGCTTGTGCTTGTGCCCGGCCTGGGACATGACTTGCCCGAGGCGCTGTATCCGACGTTCACCTCGGTCATTACGGCCACCACTCGCCGTACCGGCTCCGCTCATGCCTGATCGTGGGCCGCTGCCTCGCTCGGATGCCTGCCTGGCGCTGACTCGGCGGCAACGTCGCGGCGTTGGTACCCTGCTGATCGAATCCAGCCACCCAAGGGGTCGCCGTGCGTGAGATCGTCGTGTTCTCCGGCAACGCCCACCGCGGCCTCGCTCGCGCGATCTGCTCGCACCTCGGGCTGCGGCTGTCCCCCACCGACATCCGGCGGTTCAGCAACGACTGTCTGCAGGTCCAGCTGCAGGAGAACTGCCGCCAGCGCGACGTCTACATCGTCCAGCCGCTCGTGCCGCCGACGCAGGAGCACCTGATGGAGTTGCTGCTGATGTGCGACACCGCGCGCGGCTCCTCGGCGGCGCAGGTCACGGCCGTGATCCCGCACTTCTCCTACGCCAGGTCGGACAAGAAGGACGCGTCTCGCATCTCGATCGCAGGGCGGCTGGTCGCCGACCTGCTGAGCGCGTCGGGCGCCAACCGGATCCTGACCATGAACCTGCATGCGCCGCAGGTGCACGGGTTCTTCTCCGTCCCGGTCGACCACCTCACGGCGATCGGGGAGCTGGCCCGGCATTTCCTCGAGCGCGACCTCACCAACCACGTCGTGGTCTCGCCTGATCTGGGCAACGCCAAAACAGCGACGCAGTTCGCCAGGCTGCTCGGCCTTCCGGTCGCCGCTGCGAGCAAGCAGCGGCTCGCGGACGACCGGGTGGTGATCGACGCGATCGTCGGCGACGTGGCCGGCAAGGATGTGATCGTGCTCGACGACGAAATCGCGACTGGCGGCTCGATCGTGGAGCTGCTCGACAAGCTGGCCGAGCAGGGCTGCGGGCAGGCGGCGGTGGCATGCACGCACGGGCTGTTCACCGGCAAGGCGGTGGAGCGGCTGCGCGACCACCCGATGATCACCGAGGTCGTGACAACCGACACCGTGCCGTCGGTCGACAACTGGCCGGAGCTGCAGGTGTGCTCGGTGTCCTCGCTGTTTGCCGAGGCGATCGCCCGAATCCACGGCGGCGAGTCGATCAGCAGCATGTTCGACGGAGTGGACCCCACCCACGGGCCGCCGCAACCCAGCCTCCCCTTCGACTGACCAAGCGGACACCGCTTGTTCGGCGAATCCGGACATGGCGGGCCCTGATTCGCCGGATAGGCGGTGTTCGGTCGGATGGTGACGGTGGCGAGGGCGCAGTCGGGTCGGGGCGAGATCGTACTGCGCCGTCGCGACCACGACGGCGCGCTGGAGCTCCGGGTCAACGGCGCCTTCGTGATGGACGACCGGGAGACGGGGACCGAGCGCGCGTTGGCCCGGCTGGCCATGGAGGCGGTGCAGGCGAGGCCGGGAAGCCGTGAGCTGACCGCCCTCGTTGCCGGCCTGGGACTCGGCTTCACGCTGGCCGAGATCCTGGACTACCAGCGGATCAGCCGGGTCCTCGTCGTGGAGGTCGAGCCGACCGTCGTCGAGTGGCACCGCACCGGGCTGATCCCCGGCCGCGGGGCCGCGGTCACAGACGAGCGAGTGCAGGTGGTGGTCGAGGACATCGCGGCGCTGCTGCCGCGACTGGCCGACGCCTCGCTGGACATGCTGCTGCTCGACGTGGACAACGGCCCGGAGTTCCTCGTTTACGAGTCCAACTCGACCCTCTACCGACCGAGCTTCTTGCAGAATTGCCATCGCGTCGTCGCCCCCGGTGGCGTGCTCGCTGTCTGGTCATCGACTCCTGCACGGCTGCTGTCAGCTGACTTGACTCGAGTCTTCGGTGGCTGTCGGACGATCGACCTACCGGTGACGTTGGGCGCCCGCCCGTCGACGTACCGGATCCTCCTTGCGACGCGGGACAGCACTCCGGCGGCTGGGTAGGTTCGACAGATGCCCGGACCGCTGGAGCTCCGCGCCGGCCTCGTGATCCCGGAGCAGGAGCTGCGATGGCGCTTCTCGCGCGCCAGCGGGCCGGGAGGTCAGCACGTCAACACGTCCGACACCCGGGTGGAGCTGAGCTTCGATGTCGGCGCGAGTGCCGTGTTGAGCGAGGCGCAGAAGGACCGGATCGCCCAGCGGCTGGGCAACCGCCTCGTCGATGGCGCGCTCATCGTCGTCGCTTCAGAGCACCGCTCCCAGCTGCGCAATCGCGAGGCAGCAGAGCAACGGCTGGCGCGCCTGCTGCGCCGTGGATTGCAACCACCGCCGCCGCCGCGTCGAGCGACCAAGCCGACCGCTGGCTCGGTACGGCGACGGCTCGACGCCAAACGCCGTCGCGCCGAGCTCAAGCGCCAACGTGGCACCCGGTCCGGACCCACTCCCGACTAGCCACCCACCCCCGCCAAGGGGTCACGCGTCGCCGGCCCAGGGGTCACGCTTCGCCCGCCGAGGAGTCACGCTTCGCCCGCGGAGCGTCACGGTCGAGCCGCCGGCAGCTCAGGCCTCCACGGATGAACTGACGAGCGAGGCCCTCGGTACCGTTGGCACCATGAGCGCTGGTACGTCTGAGCCGTTGGCCGCGTCGATTGCCGAGCCGGAGCACTACCGGATCGAGCACGACACGATGGGCGACGTCAAGGTGCCCAAGGACGCGCTGTGGCGAGCCCAGACCCAGCGCGCGGTGAAGAACTTCCCGATCTCCGGCCGCACTCTCGAGCCGAGCCACATACACGCGCTAGCGCTGGTGAAGGCTGCCGCCGCCCGCGTCAACGGCGAGCTCGGCATCCTCGAGCCGGACATGGCGAAGGCGATCGAGTCCGCCGCCATGGCCGTCGCGCGCGGCAAGCATGACGCCGAGTTCCCGATCGACGTCTACCAAACCGGCTCCGGTACGTCGAGCAACATGAACGCCAATGAGGTGCTGGCCAGCCTCGCCAGCAAGGCGCTCGGCCGCGACGTCCACCCCAACGACCACGTCAACGCGAGCCAGTCGAGCAACGACACGTTTCCCACCTCGATGCACGTCGCGGCGACACGGGCGATCCTGCGCGACCTCAACCCTGCCCTCGACCACCTGGCCACCGCCCTTGAGAGCAAGGCCAAGGAGTTCGCCGAGGTGGTCAAGTCGGGGCGCACCCACCTGATGGACGCGACCCCGGTCACGCTGGGGCAGGAGTTCGGCGGCTATGCCGCGCAAATCCGGCTAGGCATCGACAGACTGTCAGCAGCGCTGCCTCGGGTGGCGACCCTGCCGTTGGGCGGTACGGCGGTAGGCACCGGCATCAACACGCCGCCCGGGTTCCCCGCTCGGGTCATCGAGGTGCTCGGCGAGCTGACCGATCTGCCGCTGACGGAGGCGGTCAACCACTTCGAAGCGCAGGGCAGCAGGGATGCGCTGGTCGAGGCGAGCGGCCAGCTGCGAACGATCGCCGTCAGCCTCTTCAAGATCTGCAGCGACCTGCGATGGATGGGTTCGGGACCGCGAGCCGGCCTCGGTGAGATCCGGCTGCCCGATCTCCAGCCGGGCTCGAGCATCATGCCCGGCAAGGTCAACCCTGTCCTGCCCGAGGCGATGTCGATGGTTTGTGCACAGGTCATCGGGAACGACGCGACGATCGCGTTCTGTGGCGCTGTCGGCAACTTCGAGCTCAACGTGATGATGCCGGTCATGGCGTCAGATCTGCTCGAGTCCATCCGGCTGCTGACCACCACCTCTCGTCTTCTGGCCGACCGCTGCGTCAGCGGCATCGGGGCCGATGTCGATCGCTGCCGAGAGCTCGCCGAGTCGTCGCCTTCGATCGTCACCCCGCTCAACCGCTACATCGGCTACGAGGCAGCCGCGGCCGTCGCCAAGCGGGCAATCAAAGAGTGGCGAACGATCCGCGAGGTCGTCATCGATGAGGGGTACGTCGACCAGGGAGCCATCACCGAGGAGCAACTCGATGAGGCTCTCGACGTCCTGCGCATGACCCACCCGTGACGCCAGCGTCGTCCGCCTCACCTCTCCCGGACCGACCACCTCGGGCGGCCCGAATGCCGACCCACATCGTCTGAATTCGGGCCGCCTCGCGTGTTCGGTGAAAGACTTCCGCGCATGACGAGAGCCACCAGGAACCGCGGGAGTGCCTTGTGGACCGGCTCGCTCGGCGCGGCGTTGATGGCTGTGTTCGCCCTGGTGGGCTGCAGCGGCGACAGTGGCGCGACCGAGGCGCAAGCTGAGGCGTGGGACCAGGTCTTCGCTGGACCTACCGGCCGAACACTCTTGGTTTCGGTCAGTGAAGGCACCCTCGACCGAGGCAGCCCCTGCTGGAAGAACTTCACCACCCAAGCCAGATGGACCGGGCATGCCTTCGTGGTCACCACTCTGGGCTCACAACCCCACCCGTCCAAGGCCGCCTGCCCTGCACTGGCCGTGCCGGCGTACGCGATTGTTCATCTGCCGCGCCCCTACGCCGGCCAGCCGGTCGAGGACGCAGACACTGGCCGAACCCACCGCGTCCTGCCAGCCATCCACCCGTCCGCCAACGAGATCGTCAACTCGGGTAGGTAGCGCCTGCTGACGGCAGTCGCGCAGCTCATCCGCAACGCCGAGGCGTCACTTACGGCGCGACACTCCGACGAGTTCGCGGCTTTCTTGGCGTCTCGGCGGGTGTGGGGCTGCGGGGGGGTTAGTACCAGTGGTGGGACTGCCAGAAGGCCCAGGCGCCGCAGGGGGTGCCGTAGCTGAGCCGGATGTAGTTGAGCCCCCACCGCAGCTGGGTCACCGGGTTGGTGGCCCAGTCCGGGCCGGACGATGCCATCTTCGACGCCGGCAACGCCTGCGGGATGCCGTAGGCACCGGAGAACGGGTTGGTCGCGTGGATCTCCCAGGAGCTCTCGTGGTTGTAGAGCTCGTCGAGGCAGCCGTACTCCCCACTCCAGCCATACCCAGCCAGCAGCTGGGCGGCGATCAGGTGGGGATCAGCCGGGCCCACCGAGCGGCTGAGCCGACCGGAGACCGCCTGCTTGACCAGCGGCAGCGCTGCCGCCTTGTGCTCCCGCTGGATGGCCTCGAGCGGAGGCCGGGTCGCCGAGCGACTGACCTCTTGCTCCGCCTGGAGCGCCCGCGACGACAGCAGCGAGTGCACCTGCGCGGGAGAGTGCCTCGTGGCCGAGGACTTGGCGGCGGCGGGAGCGCCGGAGGCTGGCGCCTTCTCGACGGTCACCGCACCGATGCCGATGACGACGCCTGCAGCACCGAGGATCGCCGCGGTGCCGACCACTCCGCGACCACGCCGACGGGACCGGCGGGCACGGTGACTTCCGATGGGTCCCTTGACAGCAGTTCGCCCCAGCGTCGAATCCGACGACGGGGGCGTATGGGACCGCGGCGCGCTATGCCTTCCTGGCACGCAGGACCACTCTCCTTAGGGGGGTCGGGAGACGGCCTTAGCCTGCTAGAAGCGCTCGACGAATGCAAACCATTGGCACAATCTGTGGCTCCTGTGACAACTGTTGTGGACAGCCCTCGTACGTCGGCACCAGGGCGCCCACCTAACGGCCGATGCCTGAGTGCTCATTCGGATGATCTCGGTCAGCATCGCGCCACAGGGCCGACGACAACGGAGGGGCTACTTGACCGAACCCGCCATCACGCCTTGGACGAAGAACCGCTGGAAGGCCAGGAATACAGCGAGCGGCACGACCAGCGACAGGAACGCTCCTGGCGCCAGTACGTCGATGCTGCTGCCGAACTGGCGGGTCTGGCTGGCCAGGGCCACGGTGAGCGGTTGGCTCGAGCTGTTGGAGAACACCAGCGCCACGAGGAGGTCGTTCCAGACCCAGAGGAACTGAAAGATGCCCAGCGACGCGATCGCGGGCATCCCGAGGGGAAGGATGATCTGGAAGAAGATGCGCAGTTCGCTGGCGCCGTCCATCCTGGCGGCCTCCATCAGGTCGCGCGGGATGCCGGCGAAGTAGTTCCGTAACAAGAAGATCGCAAACGGGAGCCCGAAGCCCACGTGGAACAGCACCACCGAGAGGATCGACCCGGAGATCCCCATCACCCCGTACAGCTTCACCACAGGGATCAGCGCGATCTGGATCGGGATCACCAACAGCCCGACCACGATGAGGAACAGCACGTCCCGCGCCGGGAACTCCATCCACGCGAAGGCGTATCCGGCCGCAGACCCGATCAGGATCACCAGGATCGTGGCCGGCACCGTGATGTAGATCGTGTTGAAGAAGCTGGAGAGCATCGTGCTGTTCTGCACCAGCGACTCATAGTTGCTCACCGTCAGCTGGGCAGGGTGCACGATCGCTTCCCACCAGCCACCGTTGGCGTACTGCGCGGGGTCGCGGAAAGACTCGACGAGTAGCCCGAAGGTCGGGACCAGCCACAGCAGTCCAACCGCGATGAGGAAGATCCGCAGCACTCCGCCGCCGGTACGCGCGGCAATCCGCGCCGGCAGGCTCCGGTTGATCGAGCCGGTGACGATGTCGGAGTTGGCCAGGGTCATCGGGGTCCCCGACACATCGCGAGCGGAGCGAGCGATTCGGTTGGGTGAATCACCGGGACTCCTTCCTGAAGTTGCGCACCTGGAAGATCATCGCCGGGATGACCAGGATCACGAGCAGGATGCCGACAGCGCTGGCTCCGCCGAACTGCTGGTTGCCATAGTCGGTGTACAGCTGGACGGCGAGGACGTTGGCGTACTTGGCGTTGCCGCCGGCCGGCTGCTGCAGGATGAAGACGATGTCGAAGATCTTCAAGACGTTG
>JAICMS010000197.1 GCA_025929075.1 Propionibacteriales bacterium | reverse complement strand
TGATCTGGTCCCAGTTGTCCTCCAGGGCCAGCTGCTGGGAGTCGGGGTCATGGACGATGATCGGCACGACGTCGGGTTGGACGATGTTGTCGGCCGTCACCCCGTCGGCGAAGGTCACCGGTCCCGTGTAGCCGTTGCAGGGGTTCGTCCGTTGCTCACAGACTGCCCCCAACACGTCGTCGAACGCATGGTTCTCCTGGTAGATGATCACGACATGCTGGATTGGCGAGCTTGCCAACTCGGCGCCGTTCGAGACCGGCACCCCATGTCCAGCCGGGCCGGCGGCCGGCCCTGACCCTCCGGCTGTCGGCGCGCTGGTGGCGTGAGCGGGTGCCAGGGTCAGCAGGGCTGAGGTGACGGCCAGGCCGCCGAGGACGGTGAGGGTCTTGCGCATGAGGTCTCCAGTCGGTGCCGAACAGGTAGCGCACGGGTGCGAACCAGCGGGCTCACCATACGGCACCCCACTCGCTCGTTTCCGGAGAATCGAGCGGGGAAGCCAGATCAGGCGGACAGGCGCAGGCCTTCGGTAACGCCAGCTTTCGCCAACCGCTCGGCCCGGAGCTGTCCGACCTCGGCACATGCCACCGGCGCCAACGGTCGACCGAGGACCAGTTCGAGCAAGTGGTCGGCCAGGGCAGGGTTGCGGGCCAGGACCGGCCCGTGAGCGTACGTGCCGAGCACGCGCCCGGTCACCGCGCCGTCGGTCCCGTCGCCGTTCCCGATTCCGGCATGGACCCGCCCGAGCGCACGAGCCGAGGCACCGAGCCGCGTGAGGCCGCCATGGTTCTCGAAGCCAGTGAGCCAGCCGTCGTCCCCCGAGAGGATGTCCGAGTACGACGCGATCTCGCCTACGGCTCGATGCGCGGACCGCTCGGTGACGACGTCGAGCAGACCGAGACCGGCGTGGTCGACACCGTTGCCGTCGGTGAAGCGGTGCCCGGCGATCTGGTAGCCGGCGCACACGGCCAACACCACGGCCCCGCGGTCGACGGCCCGGTTGATGGCGCCGTCGAGGCGCATCGCGTTGGCGGCGGAGACCTGGGCGGCGTCCTCCCCCCCGCCGAGAAGGTAGAGGTCGGCGTCATCGGGGAGCACGCGACCCGGCTCAACGGCGATCAGGCGCGCCCGCTCACCTCGCCAGTGCAGTCGCCGGGCCAGCACCATCGCGTTGCCGCGGTCGCCGTAGATGCCGAGAAGCGAGGAGTAGACGAGGACAATCCGTACGTCGTCAGTCGGGGTCCGGGCGGTCATCTCGCACTCATCTTTCGCAGTTGTTGGAACGGCGTGTAGGTGGCCACCACATCAACCGGCCTGCCGATGTCGGACACAGCCGACTCCAGGTCCGGAACCACTACGTGGTCGACGTCAGCGTACGTGAGGCGCACGGCCAGATCGGTCGCCCGCGGACCGGTGGCGATGACGGTCCGGCCGTGTAGCTGTTCGTAGTCGACGTCCCACAGCCAGGACACGTCCCGGCCGTCTGCCGCCGCGGAGTCGATCGCGAGCACGACAGGGTCGGTGCCGGCCAGCGGCAACGTCTCGGCCCAGCCCGCCGGGTTCTTCGCCAGCATCAGCGTGGCCGGGGTGTCGCCGATGCGCACCGTGGCGAAGCGCCCAGCCGGTGCTTGGACCGACTCCATCGCTTCGATCGCGGTGTCGGGGTCCACGCCGAGCACGTGCGCCGCGGCGAGCGCGAAGGCGGCGTTACCGACGTTGAACTCGCCAGGCAGGCGCAGGCTCGGGCGGTACCGGCGGTCGCCGTGCCGGATCTCACCGGCTGCCACGACATAGTCGGGCTCCGGCTGGGACAAGCCGCAACTGGAACAGGCCCAGACCCCGTCGTCGGCCGGCGGCAGCGGAGCACCACAACGGGGGCAGAGGCCGGCGTCGAGGCTGCGCCGGGAATCGGTGCTGATCCACAGCACCCGACGAGCTGCGCTCGCCGCCCAGACGACCAAGGGGTCGTCGGCGTTTGCCACCACCGTCGGCCCACCGACCCCCGCCGCCACGAACGCCTCCCGCCACCCCGCCGACAAAGCGGCAATCTCATGGTTGCGATCGAGCTGGTCACGGCTGCAGTTGAGGAGGACGACGACGTCCGGGCGGCCAAGTCGCACCACCTCGCCGACGACTCGCTCGTCGGTCTCCAGCAGGGCAGTGTCGGCGTCGGGACTCATCGCCAGCGTGGAGGTGAGTCCTTGAGCAAGGTTGGCCCCGTCATCGTTACTGACGACCCGGTCGCTGGCAGCTGGGTCGAGGGCGGCCAGCACCGCGGCGTGCAAGAGGTGTGTAGTCGTCGTCTTCCCGTTCGTGCCGGAGACGACGGCCACCCGGCGACCGGCGAGCGACTTGCCCAGGGCGTTCGGGTCGAGCTTGAGAATCACCTGACCCCTGATCGACACGCCGCTGCCGCGGCCGGTCAGGCGGGACACCTGCGCTGCGAGCGAACCTGCAGCCTTGGCGAGGGTGAAGCGGGTGCGCCCCGAAGCCGCCGAGGGCTCGCTCGCGAGCACGTCGGTGGGGGTCGAGGTTGCCATCGGCTGCACCAGGTCGTCGTAGGAGCCCCTGCGGACACCCAAGGGCGTCCGTTCCTTACCCAATGATGCCTCCGGCATGCCGCGGCGCCTACGCCCCGCGCCGACCGTACGGCGGAACCTGCTCAGGTGGGTGCGCGATCGTCGGCGGTGACCGGCGCCAGCTCCGCTGCCCACCGTGGGGCCCCGAGGGCGGCGTAGGCGACCGTCGCGGCGTCGAAGAGGTGCTCTGCCTCGTCGGTGCGGCCCTGATGCAGCAGCCACCGGCCCAGATCTGCTTCTGCCCGCGCGCGGTTGGGTGGAGACCCGTAGCTCTCGAATGCGGCGATGCCGGCCCGTAGGTCCGCTTCGATCGCGGCCGGGTCGCCCTGTGATGCGATCGCTACCTCTGCCCGCAGGACGGTCAGGAAG
>JAICMS010000222.1 GCA_025929075.1 Propionibacteriales bacterium | reverse complement strand
GCCGAACGTCGGTGTCGTCGGCGTGCCCGACGCGCGCCTGCAACCGCTGGGCGAGCTGATGGAGTCGGCCCGGCTGGTGCCGGCCACCGTGGAGTTCGTCGACATCGCCGGCATCGTCCGCGGTGCGTCCGAGGGGGAGGGGCTCGGCAACAAGTTTCTGTCCCACATCCGCGAGTCGGCGGCGATCTGCCAGGTGACGCGGGTGTTCCGCGACGACGACGTGACCCACGTGGAGGGCGAGGTCAACCCCGAGTCGGACCTCACCACGATCCAGACCGAGCTGATCCTGGCCGACCTGCAGACCCTGGCGAAGGCGATCCCCCGGCTGGAGAAGGAGGCCCGCGGCAAGAAAGAGCTCGGCGCCGTCGTCGACGCCGCCCGTGAGGCGCAGACGGCACTCGAGGGCGGTACGCCGGTGATCGCGACGCAGGTCGATGTCTCCCTCCTGCGTGAGCTCTCGCTGCTGACCGCGAAGCCGTTCATCTACGTCTTCAACTGCGACGCCGACGAGCTCGCTGACGACGATCTGAAGAGGGGGATGCAAGACCTGGTGTCGCCGTCGGAGGCGATCTTCCTGGACGCGAAGTTCGAGGCCGAGCTGGTCGAGCTCGACTCCGACGAGGAGGCCCACGAGATGCTGGCCGAGCTCGGCATCGACGAGTCGGGGCTCGACCAGCTCGCCCGCGTCGGGTTCGACACCCTCGGTCTGCAGACATACCTCACCGCCGGTCCCAAGGAGACCCGCGCCTGGACGATCAGGAAGGGCGCGACAGCCCCCGAGGCCGCGGGTGTCATCCACACCGACTTCCAGCGGGGCTTCATCAAGGCCGAGATCGCCTCGTACGACGACCTCGTGGCCGCCGGCTCGCTGCTCAAGGCCCGCGAGGCCGGCAAGGTCCGGGTGGAAGGCAAGGAGTACGTGATGCAGGACGGCGATGTCGTCGAGTTCCGCTTCAACGTGTGAACCCGCACGTCCGAACCCAGGTTCTGACGTCTGGCCAGGTTGCTTGCAAAATGATCGTGGTCGATGCAGCGGCGGCCCTGTCCGGGCTCCTGAACGCTGGAACGGCGCGAGAGTCATTGGCGAACGAACAGCTTCATGCGCCGCACCTCATCGACTCCGAGGTCGCGAACGGTCTTCGGAGGCAGGTTGTCCTGGGTCGGATCACCACCGACCACGGCCGGGGTGCGCTCAATGCCTGGTCCCGCCTCGGTCTCACCCGCTACGGCACCCACGGGCTGGTAGGACGCATCTGGGAGCTCCGCGACAACCTCTCTGCATACGACGCGGGATACGTGGCGCTGGCCGAAGTCCTCGGCTGCTCACTGCTCACCGCCGATGCCCGGATCAGTCGCGCTCACGGGATACGCTGCCCGGTCACGGTCGTGCCCCAGTAGCGGCAGCACTTCGAGGTGGTCAGATGACCCGAGGGGAGGAGTCGCGATGACGCTCCGATGCCTGTTCCGAGTTGACACCTGGAGTCCCGTCCTGACCTTCGGGGGTAGCGCAGTGCTCGTCCCGCCCCCGGTCGTCGCGCTCGGCGCGACCGTTGCCCAGCGTGCCCTGGCTCGCCACCCGGACCGACCCGGCGCGCTCCGGGCGACGGCGGCGGCCACGATGGCTGTCGGCTCGGTCGCCTTGGCGGTCACGGCGGCGCGGT
>JAICMS010000127.1 GCA_025929075.1 Propionibacteriales bacterium | reverse complement strand
CGGCGAAGGGGGCTGTGGTGGTCGACGACCCAGCCGCTGAACCAAACGGGGAGCTCCCTGGTGCCCTGTCGCCTGCGCTGCGGTCCAAGGTCGTGGCGCTGGCCGCCCAGGGAGTCGGCCGGATGCCTGTCAACCAGGTGCCGGCACCCCTTCGGCGAGCCGCCTCGTTCACGCCGGCCAAGCGGCTGAGGCTCGCAGGCAACCAGATCTTCGCAGCCCTCGACGACCCCGACTTCCGCAGCCACCTCGCGGTCCAGGTGAAGGCCTCGGTGCCGAAGGTGGCCGCCGCCCTCGAGGCTGGGCCGCCCTTCGAGCACGCCGACCTTCCCGACATCGCGGCACTGGCCTACATCCAGCGCCCACCCGGCTGGACCGAGGTCGTCCTGTCGGCCGACGACAGCTCGTCCGACTCGGCGGGGGAGGCGGTCGCCGACCTGTCCGCCACCGTCGCCCGGCTCTCCGACCAGCTCGACCAGGCGCGTGGAGAGACCAAGCGGGTGCGGGAGCGGATGCGGGGTCAACTCGAGTCCCTCAAAGCCGACAACACCCAGCTGCGTCGGACACTGGGCGAGACCAGGGGGAGCCTGCGGACCGCCGAGTCAGCCGCCGCGGCTGCCGACGAGCTGGTCAACCAGGCCAGACGGGAGTCCGACGTCGCCCAGCGCGAGCTCGAAGCCGAGACGAGGCGGCTGCGCGCCAAGGTCGGTGCGCTCGAGGCCGACCTGGCCGCGAGCCGACGCAGCGCGCGCGGTGGCCGGGAGGCGGAGACAGCGAGACTTCGGCTGCTGCTCGACACTCTCGTCGGTGCACTCGACGGGCTGCGCCGAGAGCTCGCCCTGCCGACGTCGGAGAGCCTGCCGGCGGACAATATCGACGCTGTCGACCCGGCGAGCCCACACCCGGCGCGGGTCGGTCTGTCGCTGCCGGGCGACGACCCGACGCTGCTGCGGGAGTTGCTCGACCTGCCTCGGCTGCACCTGATCGTCGACGGGTACAACGTGTCGAAGACCGCTTGGGGTAGCGCCACATTGGAGCAGCAGCGACAGCGCCTGTTGACCAGCATCGCCGGGCTCGTGGCTGGCCGTCGGGTCGAGACGACGGTTGCCTTCGACGGCGCGGAGCTCGCCCGGCCGCCCGCGGTCACTGCTCCGCGAGGCGTGCGGGTGCTGTTCAGCCAGCCCGGCGTGATTGCTGACGACCTGATCCGCGACCTGGTCCGAGCCGAGCCCAAGGGCCGTCCGATTGTCGTCGTCACCACTGACCGCGAGCTCGCGGAGTCGGTGATCCGGGTCGGCGCACGCACTGTCGCGTCGGCGGCGCTCGTGCGGCTGATCGGGGCCGATCGCGCCTGACCAGGCCAGCCGACACCGACCGCGAGGATGCCGGCGGTCGGCTGGGTCGAATGGTGTGAGGCCTCCGACACGCCGACGCGGAGAAAGTGTCGGAGCCGCGTTCTAGCGTCGTGGATGAAAGCAGAGCACCACGTGGAGGTCGCCATGACAGCAGATGCCCGAGCCACTCCGGCGCCGCCGGATCGCTTCGTCACCGCCTCGGCAGCCGAGCCAGCCGTCGCGTACGCCGTCGATTCGTCAGCCGAGTCGCTCGTTATCGACTGCGAGCGCTGCACGGTGCGCGGCAGCGCATGCGGTGACTGCGTCGTGACCGTCCTGCTCGGTGGCCCACCCTTCGGCGTGCCACTCGACGACGAGGAGCAGCGCGCGATCGAGGTGCTGGCAGGGGCCGGACTGGTGCCGCCGCTGCGGATGGTCGAGCCCGTCGAGTCGCCGTACGTCGAGCCGGCCTGACGAGATGTGCGACCGACCCACAGACCGGGCAACCGCCCGTCGCGTCGAGCCGGCGTGGTCGTCGTCTCCACCCGTTCGCCCGCTCGGACGGGCACAAACCGTGCCAACCGCGGCAACGCCGACCGAGGGTTCGAAAGAAAGTCGACAAAGGCTTGGGGGTTGTTGCCCGTTACCGCTTCGTTATCTGTAGTGTGACTGCTTGGTCTTCGCACGACGCTGACTACGCCGGGTTGGCTCGGAGACCGCGCCTCGCGTCCGGAGCGGAAGTCCGAGCGCATGGGCGTCGCGACGAAGAGGGAGACCGTCGACCTTGTCGAACGGCCAGACGACACACGCCACGAAGGTCACAACGATGCTCCGTCGGGGGGCGGGCCGAACCAACCGCTGGGTGATCGGGGGGATCGCCGCCGTCCTCGCCGGTGCGCTGCTCGTTCCGGCCTCCAGTCAAGCCGACCCCGGCGGCACTCCGGCCGCCAAGCCCGCGCAGCCGACGACGATCGCCGCCGCCAACCGTCAGATCAACCAGCTCGATCGGCTCGCCGAGATCGCGTCCGAGCGTTACAACACGATCCGCGTGCGGATGGGCGAGGCGACCCAGCGATTGCACGCTCTCGAGGCCGACCTCAACCGGCAGCGCCACACGGTGACCTCCCTACGGGCTGAAGTGATCGGCTCGGCCGTGTCGAGCTACCAGAGCGGTGGCGGCCTCTCGGCAGCCGCGTCGTTCCTCGTCTCCCACCATCCGGGATCCTTCGTCAACAGCCTCGCCACCAACGCCGTCGTCGAAAACCAGCAGGCGGGTCTGCTCGACTCGCTCCGGCAGCAGCAGCGCCAGCTGGGTGCACAGGAGCAGCAGGCCAAGCGGGCACTGGCGGCGATCGGCGCGGACCGTCAGCGGCTCGCCGACCACAAGGCCGAAATCGCCCAGCGCACCAAGCAGGTGAAGGCGATTCTGGCCCACCTCAAGGCCAAGCAGCGCCAGCGGCTGCTGGCCCTGCAGCGCCAACAGGCGGCGCATGCGGCCGCCGCGGCGTCAAGCGACAGCGGCTACCGCACCAGCCGCAGCAGCGTTCGTCCGCCGGTGAGCCATGCCCCGGCCACCGGCCGCGCCAGGATCGCCGTCGAGACTGCGCTAGCCCAGCTTGGGAAGCCTTACGTCTACGGCGCCGCCGGCCCCGACGCGTTCGACTGTTCCGGACTCACCATGTACTCCTGGAGCGCTGCGGGGGTCTCGCTGCCACATTCGGCCTCTCTGCAGGCCCAGTCCGGCACCCCGGTGTCGATCTCGTCGCTGCAGCCCGGCGACCTCGTCTTCTACTACTCGCCGATCTCGCACGTCGCGATGTACATCGGCAACGGCCAGGTGGTGCACGCACCACACACCGGCGAGGTGGTGCAGATCGCGCCGCTGTTCTCAATGCCCGTAGCGATGGCGGTGCGGGTCGGCTGACCAGCTGAACCCCACGCCGCGCCGGCCCACCGTCGGCCGGTCACTCGGCGTCTACGTCGCGTTCGTGGTGCTCGCGGCTGTCGGCCTTGCCGGCTGTGACGCCTCGTCACCACGGCATCCCGTTTCGGCCACGTCCAGCGAAACGACCGAAGCCTCCGGCACGCTTCCCACGCTGCGCCGCCCCGCTCCGGAGTCCGTCGCTGGTCTGCTCGTCCACCAGGCGGCCGCGGTCCGGTACGGCGACGAGCGGGCCTGGCTGTCGACCTGGTCCTCCGTCCCGACAGCCCAACGGCAGGCCCGCGTCGTCTGGCACGACCTGACCGCGCTGCAGATCAACAACCTCCGCGCACACGTCGCCGCAGCCGCCGATGCCAGCCCGCCCCCGTGGACGCCCGGCGGTCGGTGGCACGTCGACGTCGCCATGACCTGGACAGCAGCCACTGGCGGCGCTTCGACCTCGCCGGCGACCAACCGACTGCGCTATGACCTGGCACTGCACGCCGGCCGTCCGGTCGTCGTCGGCCTCACCGCCATCCCGGGCATGGCCGCGCCCATCTGGTCGCTCGGGCCGATGGTGGTGCGGCGCGGCCCGCGGACTCTCGTCGTGGCTTCGACGGCTGCAGGCGCCGGCCGGGTCAGCGACCTCCTGCGCCTGGCCGTCGGTGACGTCAACCGGGTGCTGCCGGGCTGGCATGGGCGTCTGGTCGCCTACCTGCCCGCGGGGAAGGCCGAGTTCGATGCTCTCGTCGGCGCCAACCCGGGCCAGTACGCCGGCATCGCCGCGGTCACCACGACCGTTGACGGGTCCCGTCGAGCCGCGGCTCCGGTCGCGATCGTGCTCAACCCGCCCGTCTTCGTCGGTCTCGGTGCGATCGGCGCACACGTTGTCGTGACTCACGAGGCGACCCACATGGCCACCGGCGTGGCGGTCCGGCCGATGCCGCCATGGGTGGCCGAAGGGTTCGCCGACTATGTCGCCATCGGCTCGGTGCACGTGCCGGTCAGCGAGTCTGCGGCACGGGCGATCCACGCAGTCCGCACGGTCGGCGTACCGGCTCATCTACCCGGGAGCGCCGCCTTCAGCGTCGCGGCGGGGCCGCTGGAGGCGGTCTACGAGGAGGCCTGGTTCGCCAACCGACTGATCGCCCGCGACTATGGCCAGGCACGTCTCGTAGCGTTCTACCGTGCCGTGCGCTCGCGTCCTCATCAGGTGGCCGAGGTCTTCGAGCGGGTGCTGCACACCTCGGTGCGGCGCTTCACGACGAGCTGGCGGCGAGCGCTGGTCACCCTGGCGGATCGCTGACCCCAGCGAGTCCCGCCGGCGATGACCACCCTCGTCGTCACCAACGACTTCCCGCCACGTCGTGGTGGCATCGAGTCGTTCGTGCTGTCGCTGTGCCAGGGGTTGGCGCCCCACGTCGTCGTCTACACCGCCGCGATGCGCGGCTCGGCGGCAGTCGATGAGACCCTCGGCTGGCCAGTCGTGCGCGACCCGACCCGCATCTTGCTCCCGACGCCGACCGTCGCCCGGCGCGTGCAGGCCGCCGCTCGTCAGTTCGGATGCGACCGGGTGGTCTTCGGCGCTGCCGCCCCGCTCGGCCTGCTGGCCCGTGGCCTGCGAGGCGAGGCAGCAGTACGGCGGATGGTGGGCCTCACCCATGGACACGAGGTCTGGTGGGCGCGAGTACCGGGCTCTCGCGACCTGCTGCGCCGCATCGGGGCCGACGTCGACGTCCTCACCTATGTCAGTGACTTCTGCCGTCGGCAGATCGCGCCGGCGCTCGACCGGCGGACCGCGGACCGGATGGTCCGGCTGGCCCCCGGTGTCGACTGCGAGCTTTTCCAGCCGGCCACCGGCCCCAGTCCGCTGAGGACGGAGCTCGGCATCGCGGCAGACCAGCCAGTGGTGCTGAGCGCCTCGCGGCTCGTCCGGCGCAAGGGGCAGGACGTCTTGCTACATGCCTGGCCGCGGGTGCTGGCCGACCACCCGCGCGCGGTGCTGCTCGTCGCCGGGGGTGGCCCGGCGCTGCCCCGGCTTCGGCTGCTGGCGGCTCGACTCGGGGTCGGGGGCTCGGTGCGGTTCCTCCCCGGTGTGCCGTGGGACCAGATGCCCGAGGTCTATGCCGCCGCTGACGTCTTTGCGCTGCCGTGCCGCACCAGGCTGGGCGGGTTGGAGCCGGAGGCGCTCGGGATCGTCTTCCTGGAGGCGGCGGCGTGCGGACTGCCGGTCGTGGTAGGTGCCTCCGGCGGAGCACCGGAAACGGTTGTCGACGGGGTGACCGGGTTCGTCGTCGACCCGCGCGATCCGGCCGAGGTGGCCGAGCGGATCAGGCTGCTCGTGGCGTCGCCCTCGTCGGCGACCGAGATAGGCCGACGAGGGCGACAGCAGGTCTGCTCGGGATGGTCGGCCGACCAGGCGGTGCAGACCTTGCGGACCTTGCTCGAACTCGACTGAGAGTGGTCGGGACGACAGCGGCCGCGCCCTGCCAGTGCGAGCGCGGCCGTTGCCTTCCCTCCCTCAGGAAAACCCGGGCGAGGGTGGCGGTGCGAAACGGTGCGGTGCTGCCTCATGGTTGCGATAGCGGTGCGACGGTTCGGTTCGTGGTGCAGGTGGTGCTGTGGTGCGATCCGGGGAAGTGCGGTGAAGCGTCAGGGTTACTCCGAGCAGGTGCCTTGGATAGGGCCCGGGCTGGTCAATTTGCTGCAGGTGTAGTGGAACGAGCCCTGGACCACGCTCCCGAAGGCGAAGACGGCGATGACGATGACCGCTGCGATCAGCGCAACCAGCAGACCGTATTCGACCGCCGAGGCCCCGTCCTCGTCTCGCCGACGAAGGATCTGCGGTAGGAGCGTCATGTTGGTCCTCCAACAAGAGATGGATGCGGTTGTGGGGACGCCTCGTCGACGTCCCCACAACTCGGGAACTACTGCGAGCAGGTTGCGGCGATGCTGGGGTTCTGGGTCGTGATCGCGGAGCAGGTCTGGTGGAACGTGCTCTTGACGAGGCCGCCGAGGGCGAAAACGGCGACGACGATGACGGCGGCGATGAGGGCGACGAGCAGGCCGTACTCAACGGCTGAGGCGCCTTCCTCGTTGCGACGCTTGGGGCTGGCGAGCTTGCGCAGGTGGTCGAGCATTTTCTGGTCCTCCCAGAGTTGTCGTGGTGCTGGACGGGTCATGGGGAGTCCAGCACTGACATCGTGGTCTCGCGCTGCGCTTGCCGGTATCGGCAGAGCGTCCACTCCTGGCTGGCCGAACGGTTGATAGGCCGGTCTACCTGCGGGAATGCAGTGGCAGCCCGCCTGTTGAAAGCGGGCTGCCAGGGCGGTCGAGGACCGTGCTAAGGCACTGGTTGGGCCTCGATGGGGCCGACGTCAGTGGGGATCAGGCCGGCCGCGATGGCCTTCATGATTGCCTGGGCGCGGTTGCCGGCCCCCAGCTTCTCGT
>JAICMS010000113.1 GCA_025929075.1 Propionibacteriales bacterium | reverse complement strand
TGGCCGCCACCGACGGCGCGCATGTGCGCGTCGCGGGTCCACGACGGTACGGCAAGACGTCACTGTTGCTCGCCCACGAGCACAACCTGGCCCAGGTCGGCTGGCGCACCGTCCATGTCGACTTCTACGGCGTCACATCGCTGGCCGAAGTCTGCGCCCGGATCGCCACCGCGTATGCCCGTTTGCGCGACAATCGGGTGCGCTCGATCGTCGAGGGACTGAGCTCGCGGCTAGGCCTGTCGCTCACGACCGCCGGGATAGGTCTCACGCTCGGGCCACGTCAGCCCGAACCGTCCAGCGACGCGACCCTCAGCGTGGCTGCCGAACTGCTCGACCTGCCATTGCGGCTGTACGAGCGTGATCGCGCGCCGACGCTCGTGGTCTTCGACGAGTTCCAAGACCTGCTCGTCGCCGGATCGAGGCTCGACGGTCTGCTGCGCTCGCACGTGCAGTACCACGGCGATGCGGCCACTTATGTGTACGCCGGCTCGCAGCCGTCTTTCATGCGCCGGCTCTTCACCGACCGGGAGCGCCCCCTCTACGGCCAGGCCGAGCCGCTCGAGCTGCTGCCCTTGCCGGTCGACGAGGTGCTCGAGCAGCTGACGGAGCGGTTCGCACGGCTTGGTGCCGAGCCGGGCGAGGCGTTGCCGGCGCTGATCGTGGCCGGCGCCGGACACCCGCAGCGCACCATGCTCCTGGCCCACCTGCTCTACCGCGAGCTAGCGATGCGAGAGACCGGCCAGAGCACGTTGCGAGAGGGGGATCTGTCCGAGGGGATCGCCCTCGGCGACGCCATCGTCGACCTGGCGCTGGACCAGACCCGCGAGGCGCACCAGGCGGTCTGGGACGGGCTGAGCGCCGGCAAGAAGGCAGCCCTCGCCGCGCTCGCCGACGGCATCCGTCCCACCGGGTCGCGTGCCACCGAACGCTCTGGACTGAGCCGAGCCACCCTCCAGTCGGCGCTCCGCGACCTGGTCACCGAGGGCCAGCACGTCGCGCGGATCCACACCGGTCCGGCGCCAGCCGGTCACTGGCGCTTCGTCGATCCGCTGTTCGCCCGCTGGGTCGCCGAGCGGGGCCACCCGCGTGCTTCCCAAGCAGACGTCGAGGCCGATCTGCCGTGACATGATCAGCACGACGCTGGGGCGGTAGCTCAGCCGGTTAGAGCAGAAGACTCATAATCTTCCGGTCGCGGGTTCGAGTCCCGCCCGCCCCACCGAGTCTCGGCATGGTTGGCAGGAGCACTGACGAGTCGGCTCAGTCCTCGTGGCGTGGCCGAGAAGACCGGCAAGCGGGCAAACGCGACCCCAGCGCGATTATCGACCTCGACCGATCGGCGCTCAGGCGCCCTGCATCACTCTCACCCTCTGCGGGGTGAAGCTCGGGAACACGGTCGAGAGGCTAGCGGCGGGGAAGCGGGTCTCGACGATCTCCCAGAGCACGGAGCGGTAGTCGGTGGTCACCTGCAGGTTCCCGTCGACCTGCTGGCTGGCGCCCAGACCGGGCCACTTGCCGTAGTACGCGCCGCCCTTCACTCCGGCCCCGAGCAGCATCATCATGTTGCCGTAGCCGTGGTCGAGGCCGACGTCGCCGTTCTCTTCGATCCGACGCCCGAACTCGCTGATCGTCACGATCGTGACCCTGGACATCAGATCGGTGCCGAGGTCGGTGACGAAGGCAGCGACGCACTTGCCGAGTTCATCGGCCATCAGCCGCATCTGGCCCGAGTCCAGCGTGCCCAGCCCCGTGTGCATGTCCCACGAGCCGTAGTCGACAGTGATGACCTGAGCTCCGACATCGGCACGGATCACCCTTGCGGACTGGGCCAGGGCGTCGCCGAGGTCGGTCGCCGGGTACTGGGCGCCGTTGTGCGGGCTCTGTGACTCCTTGAGGACCGGCGACCAGACGTCGTTGGTCTCCATCGCCTGACGGACACCCTCGCCGAGGTCGCCTTCGACGTCATCCCACATCGAGTCGAGGGCGGCGCGGCGCTGCGCCATCCCGTGTGGCGGACCGGACAACTTGACTCGCATGATGTCCGTGGTCGACAAGATCGGCTGCCGACCGTAGATCTCCGTTTCCGGGACGGCGTTTCCGACTTGGACGGCAGCAACCACGTTGCCGGGATCGGTCATCCCGACCATTCGGTTGAGCCAGCCGGACCGGGTCGTGGACCCGGGATCAGCGTCCTCCACCTCTTCGGTAGCCGACACATGCGACAGGTTCGGCTGCGGCAGTCCGACCGCATTGACGGCCGCCAGCTGGTTGGCCTTCCAGTACGGCAGCAGCGGCGCGAGGTTCGGGTGCAAGCCGAAGGAGCCATCGGTGCCGATCAGTGAGCCGGCGGGGATCCCGATCTTCGGTCTGAGCGTGTAGTAGGCGGAGTCGCCGTACGGGACAACGAGCGACATGCCGTCGACCCCGCCCCGCAGGCTCAGTACGACGAGGACGTTGCTCGAGGGGCCGTCGGCGAACGCGGTCTGCCGGAAGACGGTGCCGTGCATGGTCGCCATCACACCGCCAGCGGCGACAGCGCCGAGCCCCTTCAAGAAGGTGCGCCGGGACGCGGAGGCCCGGTGAAACTCCTCGCAGCCGTAGCTGGGTGTTTCGTTCATGGTGATGCTCGATTCGTCATTGTTTCACCGGTCAGCGGGTCAGGTGGTCTGGCGTGTCGAGCACCGTGACATACAGCCACGGCAGCCGGTACTTCACCAGTTTGTGGAGCGGCGTGATGATGTCGCTCGGCTGGCAGTCGGTTGCCAGACAAGCGGCCTGAAGCAACGCATCCGAGGACGGCCGGGCCAGCATCAGCCGGCAGACATGGTCCACGAGCAGATCGAACCGGATGGGCAGTTTCGGCAGCCAGTAGGTCGGGGCCTGCCAGGTCATCCCTGACCGCGGCCAGAAGGATCCTGCAGTCAGCCAGTGCGCCCGCATCGAGCCGAGCAGCCGGGAGGCTCCGGTCCATGCGTCGGCGGTGTCTGGGAACCCGTCCGGACGCAGCCAGTCGAACATCTGCTGGCCGATGGACTGTGACAGATTGAGGATCTGGTTCGCGGCGTCCTTGTCGGCCTTCGGCTGCGCCACCTGCACCTGCATGACCGCCCACGTCGCGACGGCGTCCTCGATCGGCGTACGCACCTTCATCCCGACCGAGTCCTTGAACTCCTGCGAGGCGACCAACGCCTTCAGTACCGGCACGATCTCGGTTCCGGAGGCGAGGTAGACCTTGGCGAGCTGGTTGACGAGGTCGGCCGACGGCGTGTCGGAGACGAACCGCACGGCGAGCCGCTGGCACAGCTTCTGGGCGGTGTCGGGGTGGTTCGCGAGATAGCTCAGGTAGCGCTTGGTGAGCTGGCGCCCGTCCGGGTTCTTGTTGGAATCGCGGAAGTTCAAGACGTTGACCGGTCCGACGTAGTGGTCGTCGGGCGAGTAGTACACGGTCCAGGTGTCGTAGACGTCGACCCGCCATCCGGTCAGGATCTGCGAGGAGTTCACGACATCGTCCTGGGTGTAGTTCAGGCCGACAGTGTGCATCTCGAGCACCTCGCGACCGAGGTTCTCGTTCATGCGCGTCTTCGTCGAGGTGGCGTTGTCGAGGTAAAGGCCCATCGCCGGATGGGTGATCGCCGCGTAGAGAAGGTTCTCGTAGGACCCGAGCGCGTGCTGCCGCAGCATGATCTCGTAGTTGGTCCGGAACAGCCACGAGGTGTCCGACGGCTCCGGGACGTGGACGACGTTCTGCCAGAAGTCGACCATCGACTCGAGCAATTGGCGCTTCGAGTAGAGCCGGCGCAGCATCGTCCACTTGACGAGTTCCTGCATCACCGACCAGCCGAAGACCATCCCGCCCTTCATTTGGCTGAACAGCTTGGCGGCCGACTTGTCGAGGTCGGGGAACCAGCCGTACATGCTGTCGGCGAAGTCGTCAGGAATCTTGTTGGGCGTCAGCTGCTTGGCGAACCACGCGTCGATTCCCCCGAAGTGCTCAACACTCTTCACCAGCTGCGGCGTGACCCCCGACGTGAACCGCGACAGGATGTGCCGCGTCGCCTCGTCTGGGATGGGAGTGGAGTCATAGCGCGCGGCCTTGTACGCGCCGCTCTTCCGATTGCTTTGAGCAGCAGCGGCAGCCGTCGGCAGCAAAGGCTGGGCGAGCACGCCCGCCATGCCGAGCCCGGTCGCACCGAGCATTCCGCGACGCGACAGCGGGGACGACGTCCTACGTCCAGCATCTATTGTCATACGGCATCAAGTTCTGAACCGGAGGACCCGAGAGATGGCGATGCTAACAGCGACTTGTTGCGGTTGTCATACTTTCGACCAATATCACCGATGGCCGGTTGGCGTGCTGCCCGGTGGCTGAGCCCGGACCGCTCATCAGCCGGCGGGCGCTCCTCGTGGCTGGTGCGCTCGCCGTACCTGCCGTCACTGTCGGCTGCGAGGGCTCAAGCGTTCGACAACCGACACCGCAGCCACCGCCCACCCAGCTCACCGAGCCGGCCGGACGACAGCTCGACCTCGCCTCCCGCTGGCGACACATCGAGCCGCACGTCAGCCGTCCTGGCCTGGTCGCGGCTTGGGCCTTCGACGAGGGCAGCGGGTACGCGTTTCTTGATCGCACCGGTAACGGGCACGACCTTTTCATCGACGGCACCCGCTGGAACACCTCCGACAGCGGCCTGCTCGGCGCCATCCATCGGGCTGGGATCCGCGGCAGCGCTGTCTACCTGGACGGCACGAGGTGGCTGCAAGCACGCCGGGCTCCCCGGCTCGGGACGTCAGCCACGATGACCGCCTGGGTCCGCCCCGACCACCTCCAGGCGTCGGCGCACCAGGCAACGCTGCTCCGCATCGGCTCCCACTCGCGGCTGTGGGTCGACGGATCCGGAGCGTTGAACTGGTCCACCGGCAGCACGGGGTCTCCGCACACAGTCACGTCTCCGAGCCAGGCCGTCGTCAGCGGTCGATGGACCCACGCCGCTGTCGTGGTGCGGTCGGCAGCCGGCAGCGGTGCCGCCGGCTCAGAGGTGAGCTTGTACGTCGACGGACTCGCCGTGGTCCACCGCAGTGCGCCGCCGATCACGCTCGCCGAATCCGACGACCCGCTCGTGCTGGGCGAGAACCTGGTTGGAGCGCTTGACGAGACGACGATCGACGACAGACCGCTGGACGCCACCGAGCTGTGGGCCAGGTATGCGGTCGGGCTGCCCACGGTCTATACCAGGAGCAGCCAGACCATCGATGCCGAAGCGACGGTGTGGAACCGCTTTGCCGGCAGCGAGCCCATCCCCCATCCCGTCGACGCCCACACCGCCCTCACGCTGCGGTTCGACGGCACGGCCGCCAGCGACCAGGGCCACCACCCGACCTCTGGCGCTGCTGGGCCACACAGCTTCCGGCCCGGTCTTTTCGGTGCCGCCTGGCGGGCCGACGGAGGCAGCCTCGGTTATGCGCTGGCCCCGCCGGCAGGCGACAGTGCGGGCAGTGGAACCGCCGAAGCGTGGTATCACGTGCTGCCTGACCCGACAGACCCCGGCCGGCGACGCCGCAAGGAGCTGCTACACATGACCGGCAGCTCAGGCACGCTCAGCCTCTTCACCGAGGCCGGCCGCTGGCAAGCCGAGCTGAGGGACCGGACAGGTGACAGGGTCGCCGTCACCGGGCCGCCCCAGCGGTTCATCGAGGGATCGCTCGAGCACGTCGCGGTGACCTGGAGCAGCGACGGTTCCGGCGGCGGTCTGCGGCTGTATGTCAACGGTGTCCCAGCGGGCCGGGCCGGCCTCGCCCCAGGCGCCACGGGCATCGCCGACCAGCTGATGATCGGCGGCCAGCCGGGCTCCGCTGCGTTCTGCCTGGTCGACGACGTCCGCATCTCGACGGTGGCCCGGACCTGGGGGGACATCTGCCCGCGAGGACAGCAGGCGACGGAGGCGGCCGGCCTGGACCTCCGCGACCGGTTCCGACGGCCCTCGGGGACCCCACCGCTGCTGTGGCGGCCGGGCTCGGCGACCAGCCGCTGGACCTACCTCGACCGCCCCTGGGTGGAGCCGGCACGGACCGGGGACGACCCCGCCAGCCGGCTCGCGATCTACCAGCCCGACCGCTCCGGTCAGCACCCGCTCTACCACCCGGACGCCTTCGGCCATGCCTCGTCGATCGAGGCCGGCGTCTCGTTTCCGCAGCTGGTCGACGGCTGGGCCGGCGTGTTCGTCCAGGCCTCGGCGCCGGGCGAGCCGTTCGCGGCGGTCAGCTTCGACGTCAACCCGGTGCGCGGGCTGCTTCGGCTGGCCGAGCGTATCGGCGGCAGGGTTGTGCGGTCGAAGGTGCTGCCGTACGACTTCCCGATGGCGAGCCGCTCGACGTACGAACTCACGTTGACGTCGACCGCCGATGGCCTCGTCCGTGGTTTCGTCGACGGCAACAACCTCGTGTCGACGCGCCGGAGCGCGTCGACGGCCGGGTCTGGATTCGCCGGGCTCCTCACCGACTCGGCGAGCGCGTGCTTTGAGAATCTCCACTTCTGCGCGCTTACGCCCGCCACCTCCACCTCCAGGCGGGTGCGGGTGCGCGTCGACAGCTACGGCGCCGGTGTGAGCCACACCGGACTCGCGGTCACCCCGTTCCGATGGCACAAGCGCCGGGGATTGGTGCCGTGGCGCTACATCAGCAAGGATCCGGAACCGCCAGGCAACATCGCCGGCGCCGACAGCCCGGTGCCGCCGCGGCCGATCCCACCGGCGTTCTGGCGGTCGGAGGACAGCGCGAACTCCGACCTCATCTTCGTCGACGGCCGAGTCGTCTACTTCATGCGCGGCAACCCGCGTGTCAACGGCCGGTCGGCCGGCGGGCGGATCGGGGTGCTGTTGCACTCGGTCGGGACATTCGACGCCCTCCACTTCCACGACCCCAACCGCGGTCAAGGGCTGCACGGCCCGACGCTGCTTCAGGAGAAGACCGCGCCCAGGCTGCCACCCGACGAGCACGTCCTCTTCCAGCTCAACTCGCCGTCGAGCGCCTACGCCGGGGGCGGCCTCCTCCTGTTCGTCGCGAAGGAGATCGGCACGGTCGGCACCGAGCGGACGCGACGGCTCGTCTACGCGTACTTCGACGTGCGGTCTGGTCGTTGGCTGCATCAAGAGCCGCGGTACGTCGAGATGACGGCGAGCGGCGTGGCTGCAGGTGGAGCCACGCCGCCTTCGCTGTCGGGCAGCCCAGAGGTCATCTCGCTTCGCGACCCGGACGACGACGGCTACCGTGCCGTCCTCTACCACCAAGTGGTTAAGACGGGCAGCCGGCTGATGGCCGCGACCGGCCTGCACACCGAGCCAGGCAGAGCCCCGACACCCGATCCGGCGCTGCCGACCGTCACGTCGTTGGCTCGGCCCTCCAACGGTGCCATCTACGGCTTCCGGGTCCTCTTCGACAACGGCATCTACTACCTGCACTACAACGAGGGCCCGCATGTGCCGGACTGGCCGCTTCGGTTCGTCTTGGCGTCAGCGCTCGACCCATACGCCGGGCCGTGGATCGTCAGCCCGTT
>JAICMS010000205.1 GCA_025929075.1 Propionibacteriales bacterium | reverse complement strand
GCCGTCGTCTCGACGCCGAGTCTCCGCGGGTTGTCGGGTGCGGTGCTCGGGCGGCTGGCGGCGGCAGATGTCGACGTTCATCTCGTCGAGGTCCCCGACGGCGAGGCTGCCAAGACCGCCCAGGTGGCGGCGGAGTGCTGGGCTCAGCTGGGCCGCCTGGGCTTCACCAGGTCAGACGCCGTCATCGCGGTCGGCGGCGGCTCGACGACCGACCTCGCCGGCTTCGTCGCCGCGACGTTCCTGCGTGGCATCGCTGTCGTGCACGTGCCGACGACCCTGCTCGGCATGGTCGACGCCGCGGTGGGCGGCAAGACCGGCATCAACACCGCCGAGGGCAAGAACCTCGTGGGGTCGTTCCACGAGCCGGTCGCCGTGCTGTGCGACCTCCTGCTGCTGCGGTCACTGCCGGTTGCCGAGCTGCGCAGTGGACTGGCCGAGGTCGTGAAGTGCGGCTTCGTCACCGACCGCCGGATCCTCGACGTTATCCGGGCCGATCCGGGCGCTGTCCTCGACGTCGAGTCGGCTGCATTGCGTGAGGTCGTGGAGCGGGCGGTGTCGGTGAAGGGGCGAGTCGTCGCGGCGGACCTGCGCGAGTCGACTGGCTCAGGCAGTTCGGTGGGCCGCGAGGTGCTCAACTACGGACACACGCTCGGCCACGCCATCGAGCGGGTGGAGGGCTATCGGCGGCGGCACGGCGAGGCGGTCGCGATCGGCATGGTGTACGTCGCCGAGCTGGCCCGGCTGACCGCCGGCCTGGCCGACGAGGTGGTCGACCTGCATCGCGAGGTCCTCGAGTCGGTCGGGTTGCCGACGACGTACCGGCCTGAGGCTTGGGGCGAACTGAGGGACGCGATGCGCATCGACAAGAAGGCACGTGGCGATCGGCTGCGGTTCGTGGTGTTGACGGGTCTTGGCGAGCCGATGATCCTCGACGGACCGGCGGAGGACGCCCTCGTGGAGGCCTACGCCCGTATCTCGGCCGAATCGTGACCATCCCGCGGCCGGATCGCTGCCTGGCTGCGGCACGATCCCAGCAAGCAGACAACGGGACGGAGGACGCCGATGGGGTGCGGCGTGAGTCTCCGGTCGCGGGGACTGTCGACGCTTGCTTTCACGGGGGTGGTGCTGCTGGTCGCGGCGGGAATACTCAGCGGCTGTCGGTCCGCTAGTTGCGTCAATGCGAACATGGACTACCCGGCGGGGGCGCGAGGGGAAGGCATTCACCAACTCGAGCGGAGCCTCCGCGATCAGTTCCATGGCGACTCCATCCACGCCACCATCCGCCGTTTGCAGGCGAACTTCGAGGTGCTCGACGGATCTCGTCACACGTTGGCGACGGCAATAGCCGAGCGCAGCGCCGGCGGCACGTGGCTGCTGGAATCCACCAGCCAGTGCTCATGAGTTTCAGGCATAACGCGCCCGAGCGATTGCAGTCGGTCAAGCTGAGCGGGAGCGTCTGAAAGTACTTGTGCATAAGGCGTTTGGGCGGTCATGGACTGTCGGTGCTGCGTTTTAGTGTTCGGGGTATGGCAGAGATGCTTTTCGACCCTGAACCCGACGAGCCGCATGACGGTTACCCGTCTATCGGCGGCGTCAGTGACGATTCGCAGCGGTCGCCGGTCGATGACCTGCTGGATGCGCTGGCCGATATTGGCAGCCTGGGCGAGGACGCCGTACTGGCTGAGGCCGGGGATGCTCGGCGGCTGGTGAACCTGGCTCAGGCCAGGCAGCTGAAGCTGGCGGCCCGGTGGGCTGATCTGAATGGCGAGCTTGCGCTGTCACAGTCTGCGGGGTTGCCGGGGATGGAGCGGATGGTCCGGCTGGGTGGGGATGGCACGCCGCTGGTGGCGGAGTTCGCCCCGGCCGAGCTGGCTGCCCAGTTCGGTATTTCCCCAGTGGCTGGCCGGTACCTGGTCGCGGACGCTCTGGACCTTCGGCACCGGCTACCCAAACTGTGGACGCTGGTGTGCGGTGGTGAGGTGCGGCCGGGGTTGGCCCGCTGGGTCGCCGCGGAGACTCGTGACCTGTCCCAGGCCGCGGCTGCGAAGGTGGATGCGACGGTGTCGCGGTATGCGTCTGGGGTGGGATGGGGTCGGCTGCAGGCCATCACTCTCGCGGCGGTCAAGGCCGCCGACCCCGACGCCGCCTGCGCTCGTGCCGAAGCGGTCCGTGCCAGCCAGGGGGTGTGGGTCAGCCGCGACCACGACTCGGGCTACAAGACGTTGTTCGCCCGCGGCGCTGCCCCTGACCTGGACGCCCTGGACACCCGGCTGGACGTGATTGCCGGCGAGCTGGCTGCCTGGGGCGACACCGACAGGCTGGATCTGCGGCGCGCGAAGGCCCTCGGCGTTCTCGCCAACGATTCCGCGAGCCAACCGCTGCGGCTGCCCGATGAGTCCCGTTCCGTCGGTGGCGAGACCGAGTCGGCCACCCCACCCAAGCGGCGGCGACCCTCTGCCGGCAAGGCCGTGCTGTATGTGCATCTGTCGGAGGCCGGGTTGCTCGGCCGGTACGGCGTGGCGCGGGTCGAGGACCTCGGTCCGATCCTCCTCGACCAGGTCAAGGACTGGCTGGGCCACCGCAACGTGGTCCTGAAGCCGGTGATCGACCTGACCCGGCCGACCCGGGCAGCCGATGCCTACGAGGTCCCGGCCGACATCGCCGACGCCGTCCACCTGCGCTCTCCGGCCGACTGCTTCCCCCACGCCACCAGCACCTCCAGACGGCGTGGGGACCTGGACCACACCGAGCCCTACAGGCCGCCCGACGACGGCGGACCACCGGGCCAAACCCGCCTC
>JAICMS010000128.1 GCA_025929075.1 Propionibacteriales bacterium | reverse complement strand
CGGCTGACGATCCGGTCGATGTCGTACAGCCGGTACCGCAGCACCGCCAGCCCACAGGAGATCGGCAGGCAGGCCAGCGCGATCGGGAACATGACGTCGTCGGCGATGGAGTTGTTGTACGCCGGCCAGGCGATCGCCAACGCGAGCGTCGCCGCCACGGCCGAGGCCCCGAGGAAGAACCACTTCAGCTGCGCGCGCTCGACCCCACGCGAGCGGTGGAACCGGATGGCCAGCGACCCGACCGACGCCAGCATCAGCAGCAGCATGGCGACGGTCGACACGCGGAATATCAGCGTGTTCTCGATGTCCTTGGCGTCGCTGTGGAGACCGATCGGGTTGGACGGGTTCGCCTTGCCGAACTCGACCGTGGGCGCCAGCGCCGCCATCACCGTGATCACGCCGAGGAAGGCGGTCAGTGCGACGAGCAGCCAGCGCCAGCGCCGCGACGGCAGCCCGTTCGGGAAGAGCAGCATCGTGTAGCCGGTCGCCATGATGAGCAGCGGGTACCAGAACCAGAGCTGTACCCAGGCCGCGACCATCACGATGCCGTGCGGCTCCCAGCCCCGATACAGGGCCAACTCGACCAGCGCCTGCCCGGCGGCGCCGAACGACGCCAAGATGCCGATGCCGAGGAAGAGCCAGCCAAGCGCGTTCCGCGGGCGACGGTAGGCAAGCAGCCAACCGATGGTGGGGAAGGCTGTGAAGGGGATGGCAACCGGGTCGAGCACCGAGTGGTGGCTGCGCGACTCCATGACGATGTTGACCACACTGCCGATGACGAACAAGACCCACAACGCCGTGGCCAACGCGCGGGTCACGACCGGCGGCTTGCCGGACGCGGCGGCGCTGGCGGTGCTCATGTCGCCTTCCGTTCGGAGGTTGGGGATGGCAGCTGCCCCGGCCGAGACGGCAAGTCCCGGATGCCGAACCGGCGGCGGAGGGCGCTGCGGGCGGCATGCATGCCGCACATGCCATGGACACCGCCCCCGGGCGGGGTCGCGGAGCCGCAAAGGAAGATGCCAGGGTTAGGCGTGGCGTACTCATCCCACCGCACGGCGGGGCGGAAGAGCATCTGCCGAATCGTCGCCGCGCCGACATTGATGTCGCCGCCGACATAGTTGGGATGCATCGCCATCTCGTCGGCGGCGGTCATCGTCGACCGGGCAACGACGAGGTCACGGAAGCCTGGCGCGAACCGCTCGATCTGCGTCTCGATCGCCTCGGTCATGTCGACGGTGGAGTTGCTCGGGACGTGGCAGTAGGCCCAGAGGACCTGCTTGCCCGCCGGGGCGCGAGTCGGGTCGACGACGGTCGGCTGTACGACGAGCACGAACGGCCTGTCGGGATGCCGATCGGCGGCCACCTCGGCCTCGGAGGCGGCGATCTCCTCGAACGTGCCGCCAACATGGACTGTGCCGGCGTGACGGCAGGCCTCGGCCGTCCACGGCACCGGGCCGGACAAAGTCCAGTCCACCTTGCAGACGCCGGGGCCGTAATTGAACCGCTGCAGCTGCTTGCGATAGAGGCGCGGCAGCCGGCTGCCGGCGATCGCGGCCACCTGGCTCGGCGCCAGGTCGAGCAGCACGGCCTTGGCGCGCGGCAGCTCGTCGAGTGAGCTGACGACCCAGCGGCCGGTCTCGACGGTCCCGCCCATCGCCTGTAGCGACGCCGCCATCGCGTCGACGACCTGCTGGCTGCCGCCCTCGACGACCGGCCAGCCGACGCCGTGAGCCAGCAGCGCGAGGACTGCACCGAAAGCGCCTGTCGGCAGCCGGTCCAGCGGCAACATCGCGTGCGCGGACACCCCGGCGACCAACGCGCGTCCTTCCTCGGTGTCGAAGCGCTTGGCGACACCTTCGGCCGAGTGCAGCGCCACCGGCGCGAAGGCCGCCGCCTTCAGCGGGCTCGGCGGCAGCCGTCGCAGCGGTGAGAGCACCGCGCCGACGACCGCCTCCCAGTTGCGCGCCAGCGGCCCGAACGTCTTCCGCCAGACCCGGCCGTCTGCGCCGAGGCCGGCGACCGTCTCGTCGAGGGAGCGAAGGACGGCGCCCGCCCGGTCAGCCGCGACCGGCTGCGCGAAGGCCACCTCCGGATGCAGGAACCGCACGCCGCGCGACTCGAGGTCGAACCAGCGGAAGAACGGCGACGCCAACGCGAGCGGGTGCACCGTCGAGCAGACGTCATGCCTGACTCCCGGCTCGGTCAGCTCGGCGGTGCGGCAGCCACCGCCGATAGTCGCCGTCCCTTCGACGACGCGGACAGACAGGCCGGCCGCGGCAAGGGTGAGAGCCGCGGCCAGGCCGTTGGGACCGGCGCCGACGACAACGGCGTCGAGTTCCGTCATCGGTCAGCGCGCCCGCCGTACCAGCCGGACCGGAGCAGTCAGCAGGTGCAGCACGGAGCGGATGCCGGAGTTGTGCCAGACGTTGCGCCAGTTCTTCCACTGTCGCTTGGTGTCCACGCAGACGGTCTTGCCGGTGATGTCGGCCCGGGTGACGCCGAAGTGGGCGGCGACGTTGCGCATCGTCTGCCGCCAGAACCGGTCCTCCATCAGCTTCATCACCGGCCAGCTCATCTCAAAGAGCGGGTCGGAGGTGCGCAGCAGGATCTGGATCTGGGCGATGGTGGTCTCGTTCTCGACGTAGCCGGAGAACGTGATCCAGCCGGCGAACATGTGCCCCTCCGGCGTCATGAACGTGAACGACTCGGGGTCGGCGTAGAGGACGAGGACACCCGTGCTCAACTTGAGCCCACCGCCGGTGTTGACCGCGATCGGCGCGACCTCGCCGGGTGCGATCAGCGTGCCGCCGAAGCGGTTGCCCTTCGGCCAGAAGCTCGCGAAGTGGTCCTTCCACTCGCTGATCAGCTGCTCCGGGCTGACGGTCGGGCGCAGCGCCGCGGAGTAGGTCCGCTGCCACAGCTTGCCGAAGCCCTGCTGCGGTCCGGTGACCCGGCGGCCGGCGACGTTGAAGCCCATCGCCGCCTTGTCGGCGTCGACGACCAGCCGGTCCACCTTGGGTGCCCAGTAGGCCGCGTCCCGGGGAACCTTCGTCTTCGGTACGGCGACGGTCTGCTCCTTGACGGCAAGCTCGATCTCCTCGATCGCGACCGGCTGCACCGGCTGCTGCTCTTGGGTGCTCATCATGTCCTCCTGGGCGGGCGCTAGCTGGTCGCGGACGCTGACGAGAGCGCGCTGCTCTCGTCGTCGTAGATGGTGATCGCCTCGTCGAGGCGGGTGAGCTCGAAGATCTGCCGGTAGTGGTCGGTGAGGCCGAAGGCGGCGAGCTTCTGCCGCTGCCGGTTGGCGCGGACGAGCAGCGTGACGAGCATGCCGATGCCGGAGCTGTTCATGTAGTCGAGGCCGGTGAAGTTGAGGATCAGCGACTGCGCGCCGTGGGTGTTGGTTGCCTCGTCGTAGGCCGCGGAGAGCGGCTGCTCAGACGTGGCGGTCACGTCGCCACGGATGTCGATGACGGCGGTGGCGCCGCCGACCGGCCGAACGTCGAGCTCGAGAGCGGGTGTGGTCATGGTCTCGGTGTCCCCCTTACCGGGTTAGTTGGCGCCGACGCCGGCAGCAGCCGCGTCGATATCGTCGTAGAGCTGGATGAAGTCGGAGAGTCGGGTGATCGCGAAGATCTGCCGGTAGTGGTCGGACAGGCCGCTGGCGACGACCTGCCGTCCCTGCGACCGAGCTTTGGCCAAGACGCTGACGATCAGCGCGATGCCGGTGGAGTTGATGTAGTCGACGGCGGAGAAGTCGAGCAGCACGCACGGCGCCTGGTCGGCGACGACGGCCTCGTCGTACGCCTTGCTGAGTACGTCGGCGGCGCTGCCGTCAACCTCGCCGCTCAGCTCGATCACTGCACAGCCGGGGAGGCTGCGGGTGGTGGTCTCACACTTGCTGGTCATCGGGCCCTCCTTCCGGGGTTGGGGCCTGTCCATCCGGGGTCTGTCCATCCGGGGTCTGTGTCGCCGGGTCGCCGGTCACCATCAGCAGCCGGACGGTGTGCTTGTCGCCGTCGGTCGAGACGTCCATCGCATCGACCATGTTTCGGATGAGGAAGAGGCCCCATCCGCGCGGGCTCTGCAGGCCGGCGAGCTTGAGGTCGAGGTCGGGCAGGGCGATGTGGCCGTCGTTCTCCGGCTCGTGCGCCCCACCGTTGTCGACGATCGAGACGGCGATCGCGGCGCCGGTATCGACGACGGTGACATCGACGTCGAGCTCGGGACGGTTGTGGTTGCCGTGCTCGATCGCGTTCATCGTCGCCTCGGCCACGGCCGTCTTGAGCCGCTCGAGCTGGTCGGCGGTGAGGTCGGCCGCCGCCACGGCCTCGGCGACGCGGGTCAGCGCAAGGCGCTCGTTGCCGGGCTCGCTCGGCACCGCGAAGCTCGTCAGCACCCGCTCCCTCGAGGTCATCGTCACGACGGCCCTCCGGCGTAGTGGGCGCCTAGTCGGCGCTCCAGCGTCACGAGTGTGATGTCGTCCTCCTGCTCGACGCCCGGCCCGGTGAAGCGCTCGAGTTCGGACAGGCACAGGTCGATCAGCCGCTCGGCGTCTACCTCACGGCCGACGATCTCGGCCAACCGGGGGAAGCCGAACATCTCGCGGTCGTTGTTGTGGGCCTCGGCCAGGCCGTCGCTGTGCAGGAGCAGGCAGTCGCCGGGCCGCATCACGGCCGTGTTCTCGTCGTACGTCATGCCCGGCATCAGGCCGAGCGGCATGCCGGTGGCGCGCAGCTCGGTGACGCCGTCCTTGCCGCGGAGGTAGGGCAGGTTGTGGCCGGCGTTGGCGAACTCGATGCTGCCGGTGGCCGGCTCGACGGCCATGACCAGGCAGGTGACAAACATGTGCGCCGGGATGTCCTCGCACAGCAGGTCGTTGACCGTTGCGAGGATGGCGCCCGGCGACAGCAGCCGTGGCGCGTTGGAGCGCAACAGCGCATGGGTGCTCGCCATCACCAGGGCCGCGGGGACGCCCTTGTCCGTGACGTCACCGACGACGACGATCACCCGGCCGTCGGGCAGCTCGATGAAGTCGTAGAAGTCGCCGCCGACGGTCCGCGCGGGGCGGTAGAACGCCGACAGCTGCCAGGTCGGCAGGTCGGGCACCGACTTCGGCAGGAACTGCTGCTGGATGAGCTGGGCAACCTTGAGCTCCTGCTCGATCCGCTCCCGCTGCCGGGCCTCGTTCTCCTGCTGACGGACGAGCTGGCCGACGCGCATCGCGGGGGCTGCGTAGCCGGCGAGGGTGTCGAGCAGCTGCTTGTCGTCGCTGGAGTAGCCGCGCTCCGACAGCCGCGGACCGAGGTTGAGCAGGCCGATCAGCTCGCCAGAAGTGACCAGCGGTACGACGAGGACGATCCCAACCTCGCGCATCTGCCGCAGCGCCGGGGAGTCGAGCTCGAGCGCGGTGATGTCGACTGCGCCGCCGGCGCTCTGAAAGACGGTGAGGATCGGGTCGTTCGGCGCGATGTCGAACCCGGGGTCGGTGACCAGCGTCTGCCGACCGCTTGTTGCCGCCTCGGCCGCGCTTGCGCCGCGGCGTCGCCGTACTCGGTCGCGGAGGGTCCGCCGACCGCTCTTGGTCGCCGCCTCCGCCGGGGCAGCCTCGGCCGCCGCTTCCACGCGTGTCACCTGCAGGTCTGTCGTCACCGTGCACCCCCGAAGACGCTGTGTTGTGGTGACCCTAAAGAGCGGTGCGCCGCTGCGGAGCCGATTGGCACGATTGGCTCTGAGTTTCCGGTCTCTTCCCGCCTCATGGCGACCACGATGCCGTCTGTCCGTCCGGAAAGCGTTACGGCACGGCGGCCGCTGCGGCAAAATCCGACGATTTCCGCTTCGGCCGAGCTGCGGATCGTTACGGTGAGCACCATGCTGCAGCTCTCGCTGCTCGGCCCACCGAAAGTGGCCGTGGACGGCGCTCCGGTGTCGTTCGACACCCGGAAGGCGGTCGCACTGCTCGCCGTGCTGGCGGTCGAGGGGCGGCCGCAACCCCGGGATCGGCTTGCCGCGCTGCTCTGGCCCGACGCCGACGCGGCCCGGGCCCGCTCCGCGCTGCGCCGGACCTTGTCCGTGACGGCGGCCGCCGCCGGTGACGCGCTGGTCGTCGACCGGAGCCTGCTCGGGTTCGACCCAGCGAAGTGTTGGTGCGACGTCAACGCCTTCCGCGACCTGGCGGCCGGCTCGTCCGTGCACGACCTGCGGGCGGCCGTGAAGCTGTATCGGGACGACTTCCTCGCCGGCTTCGTGGTGCGCGGTGCGCCGGCGTACGACGACTGGCAGGGGCTGCACGCCGACTCGCTGCGCCGGACGCTCGCGGAGCTGTTGGGTCGGCTGGTCGACGCGGACATCTCGTCGGGCGACCTCGAGACGGCGCTGGCGGATGCGCAGCGGTGGCTCTCGCTCGACCCGCTCCACGAGCCCGCGCATCATGCGCTGATCCGGATCCTCGCCTGGCAGGGCCAACGCTCGGCCGCGATGCGTCAGTACCGGGCGTG
>JAICMS010000090.1 GCA_025929075.1 Propionibacteriales bacterium | reverse complement strand
CGCCCACCCCGGCGACCCCTACGAGGCGCTCAAGACGCTGCACGGCTGGCGGCTGCGCCGGCCGACGCCGAAAGAAGCCGTCGAGATCGTCAAGGAGATGGGCGTACGGCGACTGGTCCCGCCTCCACCGCCGGAGCAGGAGGCCTTGCCCCGTTGGCGCCGGATGGCGGAGGGCCTGCGGCACTCGCGGCAGCGCGACGCCGTCGCGATCAGCCACCACTACGACGTGTCGAACGCCTTCTACGAGATGGTGCTCGGCCCGTCGATGGCCTACACCTGCGCCGTCTTCCCCAAGCCCGACGCCAGTCTCGAGGAGGCGCAGGAGGAGAAGTTCGACCTGGTGTCGCGCAAGATCGGGCTCGAGCCGGGCATGCGCCTGCTCGACGTCGGCTGCGGCTGGGGTGGCATGGTGCTGCACGCCGCCAAGCATTACGGCGTCCGGGCGGTCGGCGTCACGTTGTCGAAGGCACAGGCCGATTACGGTCGCGCGCTCGTCGAGCGCGAGGGGCTGTCGGATCGGGTGCAGGTGCTGCACTCCGACTACCGCGACTCACCGGGATACGACTACGACGCGATCAGCTCGATCGGGCTGCTCGAGCACGTCGGGGTGCGCAACTACTCGCCGTACTTCGGGTACCTGCATGGCAAGCTGCGCGACGGCGGTCGGCTGCTCAACCACTGCATAACGCGCCCGCACAACGAACGTGAGGAGACGGGGGAGTTCATCGACCGCTACGTATTCCCCGACGGTGAGCTGACTGGGTCCGGGCGAATCATCCTCGAGGCGCAGAACGTCGGGTTCGAGGTCAGGCACGAGGAGAACCTCCGCGAGCACTATGCGCTGACGTTGACGCAGTGGTGCGCCAACCTCAAGGCCAACTGGGATGCCTGCGTTGCCGAGGTCGGTGAGGCCAAGGCCCGGGTGTGGGGGCTCTACATGGCTGGGTCGCGGCTCGGCTTCGAGCGCAACGAGATCCAGCTCCACCAGGTGCTCGCGGTGCGTGTGGCTCCCGACGGCAACGCCTCGTGGCCGCTGCGCCCCACCTGGGGCAGCTGACCGCTGGCTGCTCCCTCGGCCGCGCCGGCCGGGTGTTTGCCCCGTTTACGGGGGCGGCACCCCGTTAACGGGGGAAACCTGCCCCGGAGACCGGGCACTTGCCCCGGAGAGTTGCGGCGCCCACTACGAGCAGCGTCACGCCGTCGCCGTACGGCGAGTCGTTCGACCCGATGCGAAGCGCCACCACGTGAAGACACCGCACAGCAGACTCATCAGCGCCAGCAGCAGCAGGCCGATGCCGTAGCCGCCGGTGGCGCCGTAGAGGATCCCCATCAGCAGCGGCGGGATGAAGCCGCCGAGGCCGCCTGCCGCGCCGACGATCCCCGTGACCGCGCCGACCGCGGCGGGCTCGACCAGCTTCGCGACCAGCGCGAAGACCGCGCCGGAGATGGCCCCGAGCATTGCCGCCAGGCCGAGGAACGCCACGGTGCCGGCGGGCAGCAATTGCAGCTTGGCGGCCGCGAGCGCCGCCAGCCCAGCCGCGAGCAGATAGCAGGTGACGAGCACCGGCACGGCGCCAACACGGTCCGACAGCGCGCCGCCGACAGGACGCATCAGCACCGCCAGCACTACGAAGCCGGCCGTACGCAGCGCCGCGTCACCGTGGTCGAGGCCGTAGGTGTTGGTGAGGTACGTCGGCAGGTAGACGCTGAACGCCACGAACCCGCCAAACCCCACGGCGTACAGCAACGACAGCGCCAACGCGTCCGGGCGACGGAACGTCGTGACAGCCCGGCCGAGGATGGAGCCGGCCGCGGCGGCGGGACGGTTGGGCGACTCGCGCAGCATGATGCGGGCCACCACCGCGTACGCCGCGAGGACCGCCGCGACGATCAGGAACGGCACCCGGTGACCGAGGTGGTCGGCGAGCTGGACGGTGGAGAACGCCGAGATCGCGGTGCCGCCCATGCCGGCGCCGAACACGCCGATCGCCAGCCCGCGCCGCTCGGGCGCGAACCAGGAGTTGACGAACGGCACGCCGACCGCGAACGACGTGCCCCCGATGCCGAGGAAGAACCCGCCGACGAGCAGCAGGGCGAGACTGTTGGCGACAAGCCCGACAAACAGCACCGGCACGATGGTGAGCGCACTCACGATCGGGAACATGACCCGCGCGCCCAGCCGGTCGGTCAGCGCGCCGACCGGGATCCGACCGAGCGAGCCGACGACGACCGGCGTCGCGACGAGCAGCGCCTGCTGGAACGCCGACAGGCCGAGGTCGGCGGCGTACGTCGACCCGAGCGGGCTGATCAGCGCCCAGGCCCAGAAGCAGATCATGAAGCCGGCGGTGGCCAGTAGGAGCATCCGGGTCTGCTGGCTCTCGGGCGCTGAGCGGCGGGTCGGGGTGGGGCTGACCGTGGCCTCGGGCCTGCTTGCAGGGTGCGTCATCGACAGTCCTTGAGAGGTCGGGCTGGCGGCGGCTCGATCGGCGCCTCGATCAGCGGTTCGGGCATGAGCGGTCGGTGCGGCTCGCAGTGGATCCACGTTCCCCAGGCTCGCAGTCGCACCCGCGCCACAGCAGTGCCGAACGTTGTGGGTGCCCGGGACCTTCGCCCCCTCCTGCCAGGCCGAATCCCGCCCTCCGGGTTGACCGGCCAAGGTTGCAGGGTTGACCGGCCAAGGTTGCAGGGTTGACCGGCCAAGGTTGCAGGGTTGACCGGCCAAGGTTGCAGGGTTGACCGGCCAGGCTTGCACGGTTGACCGGCCAAGGTTGCAGGGTTGACCGGCCAAGGTTGCAGGGTTGACCGGCATCACCACAGGCCGAGCGCCACGGCCTCCTCGCGGAGGTCGTCACGGACGTCCGGGTGCGCGGCCGCCTCTATCAGCGACCGCGCCTGCTCAGATTCCGACCGGCCCCAGAGCCGCGCGACGCCGTTCTCGGTCACGACCGCCGACGGCTGGAAGGACGTCACCGGCTCATCGACGAGCGGGATGATCGTCGAACAGTCCGCCTTCGGGTGCCAGGAACGAAGGGCGATGATGGCCTGCCCACCTGGCGAGTGGAGCGCACCGACGATGAAGTCCGTCTGGCCGCCGAACCCGCTGTGGATCCGGCCGGCAATGCGCGAGGCGTTGACCTGCCCGAAGAGGTCGACTTGCAAGGCGGTGTTCACCGAGGTCATCTGCGGCTGTGCCGCGATCCGGGCGGGATCGTTCGTGGACTCCGTACGGAGCAGCCGCAGCCGGGCGTTGCGGTCTGCCCACTGGTACAGCTCCCCGGAGCCGATGAGGAACGACGCGGTGACCACGGAGTCGCCGTCGAGGCTGCCTGCCTGCTCGAGGGCGAGGATGCCGTCGCTCACCATCTCGCTCCAAACCCGAAGCCCGCGGCGGGGGAGCAGGCTGACGAGAACCGCGTCGGGCACCTTGCCGATGCCGAGCTGGATCGTGGCCCCGTCGGCGAGCATCGACGCCGCATAGTCCGCCACGTCCACGGAGTCGGGGTCGACGATCGGCGGCGGCAAGGTGCGCAACGAGTCGACCGCCGTGATCGCGAGGTCGATGTCGTCGGTGGCGAGCACCCCGTCGCCGTACACGAACGGCATCGTCTCGTCGAACTGCGCGACGACCAGTCCCCCGGTGTCGCGCGCGGCCTCGATCGCTGCGGGCAGGACGTTGACCTCTGGTCCGAGAGAGACGACGCCGTTGACCGGTGAGGTCGTGTGGAGGAGTACGACGTCGGGCCGGAGCAGTCCGCGAAAGAGCAGCGGCACCAGCGACAGCCGGGCCGGGACGTAGGCGAGTCGCGGGCTGCCGCGCATCCCGGGGCCGACAAACGGCGTCTCCAACACCACGCCGGCGCGGTCGGGGATGCCCGGCTGGGCGTTCAGCACGTGCAGCGTGTACTCCTCGACCGCCTTGTCGAGGACCCCGAGGGCCGTCCACGGCGTCGCCGCGTTGCCGCTAGCCACCACTCTGGGGTGTGAGGGCAGGCCAGCCAGCCGTGCGCTCAGCTGCTCGGGCGGGATCACTCGCATGGGGCACCAGTGTCCCAGCCTCGCTGCTGATCGAGGCGGCCGTCATCGCCGTTCTCCCATCCCCGCCGAGGCGGCGCCTGCAACCCTGGCCACTCAACACGGCAACCCTGGCCACTCAACACGGCAACCCTGGCCACTCAACACGGCAACCCTGGCCACTCAACACGGCAACCCTGGCCGCTCAACACCGGAGGGGATGGCTGGTTGCGGCGTGGGTAGCGTGAAGGGACCGCCGCGAACGAGGTGACTCCCGATGGCCGACACACAGGCTGGAACGCAGACAGCAACGACCAGCCCAGCCGCCACGCACGACGGCGTCCCCGCGCAGCAGGAGGGCACCGCCGCCGGACCGGCCGGCGACCTCGACGAACTGGTCGACCGGCTGGCCAAGCCAACCGACGACGAGATGGTGGCGCTGGACGCCTGGTGGCGGGCGGCGAACTACCTGACGATCGGCCAGATCTACTTACAGGCCAACCCGCTGCTCCGCGAGCCGCTCAAGCCTGAGCACATCAAGCCGCGGCTGCTCGGCCACTGGGGCACCAGCCCGGGACTGTCGTTCCTCTATACGCACATGTCCCGGCTGATCCGGCACACCGACCAGCAGGCGATCTATCTCACCGGGCCCGGTCACGGCGGCCCGGCACTCGTCGCGGCGGGCTACCTCGAAGGCACCTACTCCGAGATCTATCCGCAGGTCACGCAGGACCTGACCGGACTGCGCCGATTGTTCCGCCAGTTCTCCACGCCCGGCGGCATCCCGAGCCACGTGTCGGTCACCACGCCGGGGTCCATCCACGAGGGCGGCGAGCTCGGCTATGTGCTCGTGCACGCTTTCGGGGCGGTGATGGACAACCCCGACCTGCTCGCGCTCGCGGTGGTCGGTGACGGCGAGGCCGAGACCGGGCCGCTGGAGGGTTCGTGGAAGGGCATCTCGTTCCTCAACCCGGCCCGCGACGGCGCCGTACTGCCGGTCCTGCATCTCAACGGCGCCAAGATCTCGGGGCCAACCGTGCTGGCCCGCAAGCCGCGCGAGGAGGTGCGCGAGCTGCTGACCGGCCACGGCTATCGGGTGCTCGAGGTCGAGGGCGACGACCTGCCAGGGATGCACGTGCGGTTCGCGGCGGTGCTTGCAGAGGCGTACGGCGACATCCGGCGCATCCAGGCGGCCGCGCGTGGTGGCGACTGGGACGGGATCCGGCCGCGGTGGCCGTTGATCGTGCTCCGCACGCCGAAGGGCTGGACCGGGCCCAAGGAGGTCGACGGCGTCCGGATCGAGGGCACCTTCCGCGCGCATCAGGTCCCGCTCGCCAATGTGCGCGACAACCCCGAGCATCTGCGGCTGCTTGAGCAGTGGATGCGCTCCTACCGGCCGGACGAGCTGTTCGACGACGCGGGGGCTCCGGTCGAGCAGGTGCGGGCCGCCAACCCGTCTGGCGAGCTGCGGATGAGCGCCTCGCCGCACGCCAACGGTGGCCTGCTGACCGAGGCGCTCGACCTCCCGGACTTCCGCGACTACGCCGTCGACGTACCGGCACCTGCGAGCGAGCGGCTGGAGTCGACGCGGCGGCTCGGCGAGCTGCTGCGCGACATCTACCGACGCAACCCGTCGTCGTTCCGACTGACCTGTCCGGACGAGACCAACAGCAACCGGCTCGGTGCCGTCTTCGAGGCCAGCGACAGAGCGTGGGCCGAGCAGATCTACCCCGACGACGTCGCCATCTCCCACGACGGCCGGGTGATGGAGGTGCTGTCGGAACACAACTGCCACGGCTGGCTTGAGGGCTACACGCTGACCGGGCGGCACGGGATGTTCGCCACCTACGAGGCGTTCGCGATGGTCAGCGCGTCGCAGACGATCCAGCACAGCAAGTGGCTCGAGGAGGCGGCGTCGCTGGCGTGGCGGGCTCCGGTGCCGAGCCTCAACCTGCTGCTCACCTCGACGGCGTGGCGCAACGACCATAACGGCTTCTCGCATCAGGGCCCGGGCCTGATCCAGAACGTCATCACCCAGCGCGGCACGACCGCGCGCGTCTACCTGCCGCCCGACGCCAACTGCCTGCTCAGCGTCGCCGACCACTGCTTCCGGTCGCGCTCCTACGTCAACCTGATCGTGATCGACAAGCAGCCGCAGCTGCAGTGGCTGACGATCGACGAGGCCGCGGAGCACTGTGCGCGCGGAGCCGGCGTGTGGTCCTGGGCCGGTAACGACGACGAAACCGCCGAGCCCGACGTCGTCCTCGCCTGCGCCGGCGACGTCGTGACGATGGAGACCGTCGCCGCGGCCGACATCCTGCGCCGGCGGCTGCCACAGCTGCGAGTGCGGGTGGTCAACGTCGTCGACCTGATGTCGCTGATCCGGCAGCGCGACCATCCGCACGGCATGCCCCCGACGCTCTTCCGCGAGCTGTTCACCGACGGCGTCGATGTGGTGTTCGCCTTCCACGGCTACCCCGGCGCGATCCACCAGCTCGTGCATGGGCGGCCGGAGACCGACCGCTTCCACGTGCGCGGGTTCATCGAGCAGGGGAGTACGACGACGCCGTTCGACATGGTGGTGAAGAACAAGGCCTCGCGCTACCACCTCGTGATGGACGCGATCAACAACGCGGCTCGGACGCCGCCTGGCGCCAGCGACCTGCTCGCGTGGTGCGAGGACATGCTGGCGCGACACCACGCGTACGTGGTGGAGCACCTAGAGGACATGCCCGAGGTCAGCGACTGGGTCCTCGGCGACTGGGCCACCGAAGCCTGACCCAGCGCCCCGAATGTCGCACAGGTGTTTGCCCCGTTAACGGGGAAGGCGCCCCGTTAACGGGGCAGACCTGCCCTGGAAAGGGGGCGCTTGCCCCGGAGACTTCGCCGCGGGCGGACTCGGACGCGCGGTGACCATACAGGCAGCAGCCGCATCCTGCGGTTATCCAGCGCTCCCGGCGCGGTGCCATCTCCAGCCTCCGCTTCTCTACAGCAGATGGGCCACCTGGGTGGCGATCTCGAGCTCCTCGTCGGTGGGGATCACGAGTACGGCGACCGGCGAGCTGGCCGGGCTGACGCGCACCGGCTGGTCCGGGGCAGTGGTGGCCTCGTTCGCCTCGTCGTCGAGGCGCAGTCCGAGGTGGCCAAGCGGCCCGATGACGGCGCGTCTGGTGGCCGGGTCATGCTCCCCGACGCCGGCCGTGAAGACGACAGCGTGCAGATCCGGGACCACGGCGAGGTAGGCGCCGACGTACTTGCGCAGACGGTAGGCGTGGACCTCCAGCGCCAACGCGGCGGCAGCATCGCCGGCGCGGGCCAGTCGACGTACCTCTCGGACGTCGGACTCCCCCGACAAGCCGAGCAGGCCACTCCGCTTGTTGAGGAGCTGCTCAACCTCGTCGGCACTGATGCCCTCGACGCGGACGAGGTAGCTGACCAGCGCCGGATCGAGGTCGCCTGAGCGGGTGCCCATGACGAGGCCCTCAAGGGGCGTCATGCCCATCGAGGTGTCGACGCTTCGCCCGTCGCGGATCGCCGTGATCGACGCGCCGTTGCCGATGTGGCAGACGATCAGCCGGACCTGATCCACGGGCACGCCGAGGAACTCCGCGGCGCGACCCATCACGTACCGGTCGCTCGTCCCCTGGAACCCCCAACGCCGGATCTGATGGCGCGCGGCGAGGTCGCGAGGAACGGCGTACGTCGCCGCCTCGGGCGGGATCGTCGCGTGGAACGCAGTGTCGAAGACCGCGACGTGCGGGACTCCCGGGTACGACGACCGCAGCAGCCTGATGACACGCAGGTTGACCGGGTTGTGCAGTGGGGCCAGCGCAGACAGCTCGTCGATCACCGCCTCGACTCCGTCGTCGATGAGGGTCGCGGTCGTGTAGCGGTCGGCGCCATGGACCACGCGGTGGCCGACAGCAGCCAGGTCGTCGAGGGGGTACCCGCCGCGCTCGAGGTCGGCGTGCATGGCGTCGACGGCGGCCGCATGGTCCGGCGGGCCGCTGCCGTCACCGATCCGCTCGACCAGTCCGCTGGTCAACCGGCGCGGCGAATCCGAGTCGTCGGCGCGGGGGCTGTCGGCGTACTCGAAGAGCGCATACTTCAGCGACGACGACCCAGCGTTGACGACCAGAATCTGGCTCACTCCCCGAGGCTAACGACCGATGCCCGTACACCGGCGACCGCGAAACGTTGCAGGCCAGCGGAGGCGGCCGCCTCGAGTCACGTCACTACTGGGGTACGACGACAGCGCCATCCCGAGCGCTGCTCCCGCGGGGACCAAGCTTGGCCGGTCAAACCTGCAAGCCTGGCCGCTCAACACTGCAAGCCTGGCCGCTCAACCATGCAACCTTGGCCGCTCAACACTGCAAGCCTGGCCGGTCAACACGGCAACCTTGGCCGGTCAACACGGCAAGCCTGGCCGGTCAACGGGAGGGGCGGCGGATGGCGCGCTTGCTACCGATGGGTATGGTCGAGCGACGAGGGAGAACTGGGTGCACCACTGAGGGACCACCCGAGCCAAGCCCGCCGCCCAGACGGCAAGGCAGCCGCTCGAGGTCCGACAGGGAGGCTCTGGATGACCGAGTCACGGCTCGCGCCGCTGCTGCCCGGGGGCGAGCCGATCGAGGGGCTGCTGCGCAAAGCCCAGTTCTTCACCCCTGGCGAGCCGTCACCGGACTATCGCGAGGTCTACCGTGAGGGCGGCCGCGGCGCCGAGGAGTTCTACCGCGAGCGCTGGCGCCACGACAAGGAAGTCCGCTCGACCCACGGCGTCAACTGCACCGGCTCCTGCTCCTGGAAGGTCTACGTCAAGGACGGGATCATCACCTGGGAGACCCAGCAGACCGACTACCCCTCGGTCGGGCCGGACTCGCCGGAGTACGAGCCACGCGGCTGCCCCAGGGGGGCGTCGTTCTCCTGGTACACCTACTCGCCGGCCCGCGTCCGCTACCCCTACGTCCGCAGCCCGCTGCTCGACGCCTGGCGCGACGTCCGCAGCCGGACCACCGACCCGGTCGACGCCTGGGCGGCGCTGATGAGCGATGCCGACGCCGTCGCCCGCTACAAGAGCAGCCGCGGCAAGGGCGGCTTCGTCCGGTCGACCTGGCCCGAGGTCGTCGAGATGATCGCGGCGGCGCACGTCCACACGATCAAGGAGTACGGCCCCGATCGCGTGGTCGGCTTCAGCCCGATCCCCGCCATGTCGCAGGTCTCCTACTCCGCGGGCACCCGCTTCCTGTCGATGATCGGCGGCGTCATCTTGTCGTTCTACGACTGGTACGCCGACCTGCCGCCCGCCTCCCCGCAGGTGTTCGGCGACCAGACCGACGTGCCCGAGTCCGGCGACTGGTGGAACGCCTCCTACCTAATGCTCTGGGGCACCAACCTCCCGATCACCCGCACCCCCGACGCCCACTTCATGACGGAGGCGCGCTACCGCGGCCAGAAGGTCGTCGTGGTCAGCCCCGACTACTCCGACCACACGAAGTTCGCCGACGACTGGCTGGCCGCCGCACCCGGCACCGACGGCGCACTGGCAATGGCGATGGGCCACGTCATCCTCAGCGAGTTCTACCGCGACCGCGAGGTGCCGCGCTTCTCGTCGTACGTCAAGCAGTACACCGACCTGCCGTTCCTGGTGACGCTGCAAGAGCAGGAGGACGGCGACGGCTACCAGCCCGGCCACTTCCTCACCGCCGCCGACATCGACGAGGACTGCGAGGCGGCCGCGCACAAGCCTGTCGTCTTCGACGCGGCGACCGGCAAGCCCGTGGTGCCCAACGGCACGCTCGGCTCGCGCTACACCGACTCCGGCATCGGCAAGTGGAACCTCGACCTAGGCGAGATCGACCCCCTGCTCTCGCTGTACGGCCAGCACACCGACGCCGTCCCGGTCGACCTGCCGCGCTTCGACGTGGGCGAGACCGAGGGCGGTACGGCGGTACGGCGAGGGGTGCCCGCGATCCGGGTCGGCGACCACCTCGTCACGACGGTCTTCGACCTGCTGATGGCCCAGTACGCCGTCGGCCGCGACGACCTCCCCGGCGAGTGGCCCACGGGCTACGACGAGGCGTCACAGCCCTACACGCCAGCCTGGCAGGAGGCGATCACCGCGGTCCCGGCGGCGGCCACCATCCGGGTCGCCCGCGAGTTCGCGCGCAACGCCGAGCTGTCGGGCGGCCGCTCGATGATCTGCATGGGCGCGGGCACCAACCACTGGTACCACTCCGACCAGATCTACCGGACGTTCTTCACGCTGATCATGCTGTGCGGCTGCCAGGGCGTGAACGGCGGCGGCTGGGCCCACTACGTCGGCCAGGAGAAGGTCCGCCCGCTCACGGGCTTCCAGAACATCGCCTTCGGCCTCGACTGGCAGCGGCCGCCGCGGCACATGACCGGCACGTCGTACTTCTACCTGCACACCGACCAGTGGCGCTACGACACCTTCGGCGCCCAGGAGCTGGCCAGCCCGCGGGGCACCGGGCGGTTCCGCGGCAAGGCGTTCGTCGACTGTCT
>JAICMS010000001.1 GCA_025929075.1 Propionibacteriales bacterium | reverse complement strand
GCGGCCGCGCGCCATCCGTACAAGCTGTCCCTCGGTCCGACTATCCTCACCGCGAAGGCCGCACTGGCGAGCGGCTCGGTCACCGTCACCGCGACGGCGGACGACGACGCCTTCGGCACGACGGGTGTGGGGCGGCCAACGGTGCAGAACGTCGTGGCCGGACGGCTGTACGTCGGCAAGGCACCGTGGGCGCACGGTACCGCCCAGCCGATGAAGGTCAAGAGCAGTGGCACTTCGGTGACGTTGAAGGCGACCGTCAATCCTGGAGCCAGGCGCACCCTGGCATGGGTGCAGGGGCAGGACGCCGACGGCAACTGGGGCCCTGCGGAGGCCGTCTGGATCCCCGCCGGCTGACCTTTGCCCGGCGGCCACCGGCCGGTCGCAGTACGGTTAGGCACGGGTGCGCCGGGAAGACTGGTCGGCAGGCGACTCTGCCGCGTCTTCCGGAGGCTCGATGACCGATGCTGTAGGGGCTCCCGGGACTCCGGGTGGGCGCCATGCATGACGTCGAGCCGTTCGGCGTCGTCGTCTGCCTGCTGGCTGCGGCCGGGCTGGTCGCCGTACTGTCCAGCCGGATCAGCAACCGGATCAAGGTGCCGGCGCCGGCGCTCTTCCTCGTCGGCGCGGCGATCGCCTCCGACATCGCGCCGAGGCTCGCCGGGCTGTCGATCCGGGTTGACACCCGCATCGTCACCGCGGCGCTCATCTTCATCCTCTTCGACGGCGGCATGCACATCGGGCTGCGCCGGTTCCGTACGGCGACCGGCGCGATCCTCTGGGTCGGGGTCGCCGGGACCGCGGTCACCGCCGCAGCCCTCGCCGCGGTCGCGCACGGCGTCTTCGGCTTCGACTGGCGCACCGCGCTGCTGATCGGCACCGCGCTGTCGCCCACCGATCCGGCGGTCGTGTTCTCGGTGCTCGGCAGGCGTGAGATCACCGGTCGGTCGGGGACGATCCTGGAGGGGGAGTCGGGCGTCAACGACCCGGTCGGCATCGCGCTGATCGTCACCCTGCTCGGCACGTCCAGCGCAGACGCGCACGGCGTGCTCTCCGGGGTCGGCAACTTCGCCCTGCAGATGGCGGTCGGCGGTGCGGTCGGTGCCGTCGGCGGTTACCTGCTGCTGCGGCTGATGCGGCACCTCGCTCTGCCGAACGAGGCGCTGTACTCGTTGCGCACCCTGGGGTTTGCGGCGCTCATCTACGGTGCCGCGACGGTGGCGCATGGGTCGGGTTTCCTGGCGGTCTTCTTGGCCGGCATCCTCGTGGGGGACGCCCGGGCGCCGTACAAGCGCGAGATCGAGCGGTTCAGCTCAGGCATCGCCAGCCTCTGCGAGATCATTGCGTTCGTCGTGCTGGGGCTGAGCATCTCGGTGCGGGCGGTGCTGCATGCCGACGAAGTTTGGGTCGGCATCGGGCTGGCGGCTCTGCTGATCCTGTTGGTGCGACCGATTCTCGTCGGTCTTCTGCTGCTGCCGATCAGACTCCGTGCTGGTGAGCGGGTGTTCGTCATGTACGCCGGGCTGAAGGGCGCCGTGCCGATCCTGCTGGGCATGTTCATCCTGGCCTCAGACGTCGGCGACGCCCACCGCGTCTACGGCATCATCTTCGTGGTCGTCTTGGTGTCGGTGGCCATCCAAGGCGGACTGGTGCCGACCGTCGCACGGGCCTGCGGCGTCCCCATGCGCGTGGTCGAGCCGGAGCCATGGGCGCTCGGGATGCGGTTTCGGGACGAGCCGCAGGGGCTGCAACGGCACGTCGTCAGGTCCGGTTCGGCGGCTGACGGGACCGCGATCGCCGACCTGCCGCTGGGGGAGTCGGCCTGGGTCAGCATGGTCAGCCGGCACGGCAACCTGCTGCGGGTGCGGGGCAGCACCGAGCTGCAGGCCGGCGACGAGGTGCTGCTGCTGGCTGACGACGAGGGCGAGGTCGCCGAGCTGTTCCGCGCCGAGCAGTAGGCCGGCGGCTAGCGGTAATTGGTGAACTGGACGGCGAAGTCATAATCGGCGCCCTTGACCAGAGAGATGACCTCTTGCAGGTCGTCCTTCTTCTTGGCGCTGACGCGCAGCTCCTCGCCCATGATCTGCACCTTGACACCCTTGGGTCCCTCGTCGCGGACCAGCTTGGAGACCTTCTTGGCCTGCTCGCTGCTGATCCCCTCCTTCAGCGCGACGTCGATCCGGACCTCCTTGCCGGAGGTGCGCGGCTCGCTCGGGTCGAGCATCTTCAGCGACTGGCCACGTTTGACGAGCTTGTCGCGGAAGACCTCCAGCACCGCCCGAGCCCGGTCCTCGGCGTTGGCTGTGATCGCGATGCCCTGGTCACCTTGCCAACGAATGGAGGCGCCGGTGTTCTTGAAGTCGAAGCGCTGGGAGATCTCCTTGGCGGCCTGGTTCAGTGCGTTGTCGACCTCCTGGTGGTCGATCTTGCTGACGATGTCGAACGACGACTCGCTGGCCATGGTGGTCTCCCTCGACGCCTCCCGGGCTGTGCCTCAACCCTAGGCCGTGGGGTATTCTCGCTGCTCGCGGTACGACGTGTGCGTGCGCGACTGGCAGGTTGCCCGAGCGGCCAAAGGGAACGGTCTGTAAAACCGTCGGCATCGCCTACGTTGGTTCGAATCCAACACCTGCCACTGACCTCTCCGCTGGCCATCCGATCAGCCGATTCGCGCGGCGATCCTGCGCCTGTGTATCCTCGATCGTCGCCTGCCCCAATAGCTCAGTCGGTAGAGCGTCTCCATGGTAAGGAGAAGGTCTACGGTTCGATTCCGTATTGGGGCTCTGGGAACGAGCCTGTTCGGCACCCGAGCAGTCCGGTCCCACGCCCGGCGGCGGGGTAGCTCAGGTGGTCAGAGCACACGGCTCATAATCGTGGTGTCGCGGGTTCGAGTCCCGCCCCCGCTACCACCGCTCGGATCAGGCTGCGCCGGGCGGACGACCTTGAGGGAGAGACCCGTGGCAAGCAAGAACACCGACGTCAGGCCGAAGATCACGATGGCGTGCACTGAGTGCAAAGAGCGCAACTACATCACGCGCAAGAACCGCCGCAACGACCCTGACCGGATGGAGCTGAAGAAGTTCTGTCCTCGTTGCCGCCGTCACACGGCTCACCGCGAGACCCGCTGACGAGGTGGCGCTCGATCCCGGCCTGGCGGGTCGGACGTTCGCGCCGACGCCGCCGTACACCGTCAGCCGGGAGAAGATCGCCGAGTTCACCGCCGCCGTCGGCGCCGAGCCGCTTGACGGCGGCTCGATAGCGCCTCCGACCTTCCCGATCGTCGTGGCCTTCCAGGCACTCACCCGGCTGATGACCGAGCCCGGCGTCGGCATCGAGCTGCACAACGTCGTGCACGCGGAGCAGCGGTTCGACGTCGTCCGCCCCGTCCGGGCCGGCGACGAGCTCTTCGCCGAGCTGACCGTGGACTCGGTGCGGTCCACGGCGGGAACCGACCTGATCGCGACGAGGACCAGCGTGCGTACGACGTCCGGCGAGCCGGTCGCGACCGCATTCGCCACCCTCGCCCACCGGGCCGCCGCCGCATGACCTGGCAGTCCGGCGAGGCCCTCGACGCGCGCAGCTACCGGATCACCCGGGCCGATCTGATCCGATACGCCGGGGCGTCCGGAGACTTCAACCCCATCCATTGGAGCGACCGGATCGCGACATCGGTCGGGCTTCCCGGAGTCGTCGCGCACGGGATGTACACGCTGGCGCTGGCCGCCCGAGCCCTGACGGAGTGGGTCGGCGACCCGGCCTGCATCGTCTCCTTCGGGGCCCGCTTCAGCCGCCCGGTGGCGGTGCCCGATGACGACTGCGGGGCTGCCCTCGAGGTCGCCGGTTTGGTAACCGACGTGCGAGATGGCCAGGCCAGCATCGATCTGACGGTCACCTGTCAGGGCGCGAAGGTGCTCGGCATGGCACGCGCCGTGGTCCGGTGCTGACGCGGCAACGAGAGCCGCTGTCCCGCTGGACGACGCTCCGGCTCGGCGGCCCAGCCACCCGGCTGGTCGAGGCGACCGACCGGACGGAGCTCTATGACCTGGTGCAGGAGGCCGACGCCGGCGCCGAGCCCGTGCTGCTGGTTGGCGGCGGCAGCAACCTCGTTGTCGCCGACGAGGGTTTCCAGGGCACGGCCGTTCGGGTGACCACCCGCGGAGTGCTGCCGGAGTCGACCCCTCGTTCATCGTCGAGCCCGAGAGCGGTGCTGGTCAGCGTCGAGGCCGGCGAGGACTGGGACCGCTTCGTCGAGCGGGCAGTGGGCGAAGGGTGGAGTGGGATCGAGGCGATGTCGGGGATACCCGGCACCGTCGGCGCCGTACCCATTCAAAATGTCGGCGCCTATGGTCAGGAAGTATCCGACACCGTCGTTGCCGTCGACGTCTTCGACCGGCGCGACCGGCAGCCCAAGACGCTGTCATCAGCAGAGTGCGAGTTCGGATACCGTACGAGCCTCTTCAAGCGAAACCCCGACCGGTACGTCGTCGGGTCGGTCACCTTCGCCCTCGAGCCCACCGACGACTCCGCGCCGATCCACTATCCAGAACTCGCTGCCCGGCTCGGATGCGATGTCGACGGCCGAGCACCACTCGGCGACGTCCGGGCAGCCGTGCTGGCGTTACGCCGCGGCAAGGGCATGGTCCTCGACGCAGCCGACCACGACACCTGGAGCGTGGGCTCCTTCTTCACCAACCCGATCGTCCCCGCCGATCAGATCCCCCCGGACGCTCCGGCCTGGTCACAGCCCGACGGCCTGGTCAAGACGAGTGCTGCCTGGCTCATCGTGCACGCCGGTTTCGACAGAGGGTACGGCGACGACTCGGTCAAGCTGTCAGAAAAGCATCCGCTCGCACTGACCAACCGTGGCCACGCCACCACAGCCGAGCTCATCGCCCTTGCCCGGACGCTGCGCGACGGTGTGCAGGAGCGGTTCGGCATCGCCCTCGCCGTCGAGCCGACCCTCGTCGGCTGCTCGCTCTGACCTCCGGCGCTAGGGATCTGTGGGTTCTTCGGCCAGCCACCGATCCACGCCACTCAGCATGACGTCCTTGGCCTGCTCGGGGGCGGTCGACCCGCAGATCGACATCCTGGCCAACGCGGCGAGCTCCTCGTCGGTGAAGGCGTGCTCGCGTCGGGCCACCTCGTACTGCTCGACCAGCCGGGAGCCGAAGAGAAGCGGGTCGTCAGCGCTCAGCGCAATCTGCACACCGGCGTCGAAGAGCGCACGCAGCGGCACCGCCGCCGGATCGGCATAGACCCCCAGCCCGACATTCGACAACGGACAGAGCTCGAGCGTCACCCCAGTGCGGGCGAGCTCGGCGACCAGGTCCGGGTCCTCGACCGACCGGACGCCATGTCCGATCCGCCGGGCTCCGAGGGCGTCGAGGCACTTCCAGACGCTCTCGGAGCCGCTCAGCTCGCCCGCATGGGGGGTCGCCAGCAGACCAGCCCGCTCGGCGATTGCGAACGCCCGGGCGAAGGACAACGCGTCGCCACGCCGCTCGTCGTTGGACAATCCGAAACCGACCACCCCCCGTCCTGCGTACTGCGTGGCCAACCTGGCCAGCGTCCGGGCGTCCAGCGGGTGCCTCGTCCGGTTAGCGGCGACGATGACGACCACCTGCACTCCGCTCGTTTCGGCAGCGGACCGGGCTGCGTCGAGGACGAGCTCGGTGAAAGCGGTCAGACCGCCGAACCGGGTCGCGTACCCACTGGGGTCGACCTGGATTTCCAGCCACGCCGACCCCTCACGCGCCTCGTCCTGCGCTGCCTCAAGAAGCAGCCGGTAGACCTGTGCGGGTGTCCGCAACACCGATCGGGCCACGTCGTAAAGCCGCTGGAACCGGAACCAGCCCTTCTCATCGGCGGCGGACAGCTGCGGTGGCCAGTCTCTGGTCAGCGCATCCGGCAACGCGATGCCCTGGTCGGCGGCGAGCTCGACGACGGTGGCGTGCCGCATGGAGCCGGTGAAGTGCAGGTGCAGGTGGGCCTTCGGCAGCGTGGTCAGCGACCGCCGCCGCATGTCCCTGATCGTCGGCTCCGTCAGGCGAGCAGCGACTGGATCCGGCCGACGCCCTCCGCCAGGTCGTCGTCGCCGAGCGCGTAGGACATCCGGATATATCCCGGCGCGCCGAACGCCTCGCCGGGTACGACCGCCACCTCGACCTCTTCGAGCACGATCTCGGCCAACTTTGCCGACGACTCGACGGCCCGGCCCCGGATCGGCCGACCGAGAACGCCCTTGACCGATGCGAAGGCGTAGAAGGCGCCCTCGGGCTCCGGGCAGACCACGCCGTCGATCGCGTTGAGCATCGACACGATCGTTCTGCGCCGGCGATCGAACGCCGACCGCATCTCCGCGACGGCACTGAGGTCGCCCGACACGGCGGCCAGCGCGGCCCGCTGGGCGACGTTACAGACGTTGGACGTCGTGTGCGACTGCAGATTGGTTGCCGCGTCGACGACGTCGGCGGGGCCGATCATCCAGCCAACCCGCCAACCGGTCATCGCATAGGTCTTCGCAACGCCGTTGAGCACGACACACCGGTCAGCCAGCTCCGGCGTCTGCACCGGGATCGAGCTGAATCTCGCGTCGCCGTACACCAGATGTTCGTAGATCTCATCGGTCACGACCCACAGGTCGTTGTCGAGAGCCCACCGGCCGATCTCGGCGACGGCGTCCGGTGAGTAGACGGCACCCGTCGGGTTCGACGGCGAGCAGAACATCAGGACCTTGGTCTGCGGCGTCCGGGCTGCCTCCAGCTGGTCGATCGAGACCCGGTAGCCCTGGCGCTCGTCGGCCAGTACGGCGACGGGCACACCGCCCGACAGCCGGATCACCTCCGGATAGGTGGTCCAGTACGGCGCCGGCACCAGCACCTCGTCACCGGGGTCGAGCAATGTCGCGAACGCCTGGAACACCGCCTGCTTGCCGCCGTTGGTGACCACCACCTGGCTCGCGGCGGGGGCGAAACCCGAGTCACGGGCGGTCTTCGCGGAGATCGCCTCCCGCAGCTCCGGCAGCCCGGCAGTCGGGGTGTAGCGGTGGTTGCGGGGGTCGGACGCCGCAGCCTGGGCGGCGTGGACGATGTAGTCGGGGGTCGGGAAGTCCGGCTCCCCGGCACCGAAACCGATGACGGGCCGGCCCGCCGCACGGAGCGCCTTCGCCCGACTGTCGACGGCGAGGGTGGCGGAAGGCTCGAGGCCGCCGATCCGGTCGGACACTCGGCGCGGCCGGGAGGGGGCTTCGCTCACTACCATGGTTCCATCGTCGCACCTCGGGGCTTCCCCCCGGGAGCGCGGCGGGCGGGAGAGCAGTTGCCGTCTACGCTCGGTTCGACCTCGCCGCCCGCACCCCGTACACTCGTGTCCTTGGTGGCCGTGTCGCCCCGATCCTCATGTCCGGCTTGCCGGGCGGTTCGACGGCCGGCTGCCGGAGGGCAGTGGCTCAATTGGCAGAGCACCGGTCTCCAAAACCGGCGGTTGGGGGTTCGAGTCCCTCCTGCCCTGCGATATCGACTGAAGCGACATCGACCCTGAGCCAGAGCGCCAACGGAAGGAACGAGCGTGACCGAGGTTCGCGCCACGAGGACATCCAGTGACCGTCGGCCCAATGGCGGCGGCCCCGGTGGGCTCGGGCTGTTCCTTCGCCAGGTGGTCGCCGAGCTGCGCAAGGTCATCTGGCCGACCCGCGACCAGCTGAGCACCTACTTCGTGGTCGTCCTCGTCTTCGTCTGCTTCATGATCGCGTTCGTGTCCGTGCTCGACTACGCGTTCAACTCGGCGATGTTCAAGATCTTCGGCTGACAGTCGGCCCAGATTCGGTTTGTGAGAAGAGACAGTGACAGAGCAACCTGCGTCCGAGCCGCGTGAGGCTCCGACGACCCATCCGTTCGAAACTCCCGCCACCCAGTCCGCTGGGGAGGCCATCCTCGACGACACCACTCTGGCTGAGGAGGACGACACCACTCTGGCTGAGGAAGCGGAGCGGGTGGAGGAGCTGGCGGCCGCCAGCGACCCCTTCGCCAACCCCGAGGCGCCCCTGGAGCATCTCGACGAGCAGCCACAAGACGACGGGCCAACGGGAGAGGGCGGCGTCGAATCGGCGGACGCGGAAGAGCCGACCGAGGCGGCCATGGAGTCGGTGGACGACCAAGCGTCGGCTGAGCCGGCGACCGAGTCGGCCGAGGAGCCAGAGCCGGTCGACCCGCTGGAGGAGTTCCGGGCGTCGCTGTACTCGATGCCGGGTGACTGGTACGTCGTGCACACCTACTCCGGCATGGAGAACCGAGTCAAGACCAACCTCGAGAACCGGCGCACCTCCCTCAACATGGAGGACTACATCTTCGAGGTCCGGGTGCCCCAGGAAGAGGTCGCCGAGATCAAGAACGGTCAGCGCCGGATGGTGCGGCGCACTGTGCTGCCCGGCTACGTCTTGGTCCGGATGGACCTCACCGACGAGTCGTGGGCCGCGGTCCGGCACACGCCGTCGGTCACCGGGTTCGTCGGCCACAGCCACCAGCCGGTTCCGCTCAGTCTCGCCGAGGTGGAGGCGATGCTTGCACCCGCAGTCGTGGAGGAGGCGCGCCCGAGCGACCAGGCCAAGCGGCCGACCGTCGAGTTCACCGACTTCTACGCCGGCGACTCCGTGATGGTGGTCGACGGCCCGTTCGCGACCCTCCATGCGACCATCACCGAGATCAACATCGACGCCCAGCGCGTCAAGGCGCTGGTCGAGATCTTCGGCCGGGAGACCCCCGTCGACCTGAGCTTCACCCAGATCCAGAAGATCTGACCGACCCACCGGCATCGACCAAGGACGAACACAATGCCTGCCAAGAAGAAGATCGCAGCCCTGGTGAAGGTGCAGCTGCAGGCCGGCGCGGCCACTCCCGCTCCGCCTGTCGGCACCGCGCTAGGCCCGCATGGTGTGAACATCATGGAGTTCTGCAAGGCCTACAACGCCGCAACCGAGGCCATGCGTGGGAACGTCATTCCGGTGGAGATCACGATCTACGAAGACAGGTCGTTCACCTTCATCACCAAGACGCCCCCCGCCGCAGAGCTGATCAAGAAGGCCGCCGGCCTGGCCAAGGGCTCTCCGGTGCCGCACAAGGACAAGGTCGGCCGGATCACCGCCGATCAGGTACGCGAGATCGCCGAGACCAAGATGCCCGATCTCAACGCCAACGACATCGACGCTGCTGCGAAGATCGTCGAAGGCACCGCGCGCTCGATGGGTGTGACCGTCGACCGCTGAGTTTCGAAGCGGACGCAGAGGCGTTCGACCGATGTGGCAGGGCCGCGCTGGCCCGTCCGACCACGACTGGTGAATGAGGAAGGAACCAGAGATGCAGCGCAGCAAGGCATACAAGAGTGCGGCCGCCCAGGTCGACGGGCAGGCCCTCTACGCGCCGCGTGAGGCGGTCAAGCTCGCGGTTGACAGTACGTCGACGAAGTTCGACGCCACGATCGACGTCGCCATGCGGCTCGGCGTGGACCCGCGCAAGGCCGACCAGATGGTCCGGGGGACGGTCAACCTGCCGCACGGCACCGGCAAGACAGCCCGTGTGCTCGTCTTCGCGAACGGCGACAAGGCCGAAGAGGCGAGGGCTGCCGGCGCCGACCACGTCGGTGCCGACGAGCTGATCGACCAGGTCAACGGTGGCTGGCTGGACTTCGACGCAGTCGTGGCGACCCCCGACATGATGGGCAAGGTGGGTCGGCTCGGCCGCGTCCTCGGGCCACGCGGACTCATGCCCAACCCCAAGACCGGCACGGTGACGCCCGACGTTGCCAAGGCGGTCACCGATATCAAGGGCGGGAAGATCGAGTTCCGTGTCGACCGACACGCCAACCTGCACTTCATCATCGGCAAGGCCTCTTTCCCGACTGAGCACTTGGTCGACAACTACGCAGCAGCCCTCGACGAGGTCCTGCGACTCAAGCCGGCAAGCTCCAAGGGCAGGTACCTCCGGAAGGTGACCTTCTCCTCGACGATGGGCCCGGGCGTCCCGGTCGACCCCAACCGGACACGCAACCTGAACGCTGAGGACACCGAAGGCTGATCTCAGTGATGCCGTCCGGACCCGCCCACCTCGTCGTCGACAGCGCCGATCCGGGCGAACGCGGGCGGCAGCGCGGTCGGTTCGCCGCCGATCCGCTGGCGGCCAGTTGGCCGACGTACCTCGACATCTTCACCGCAACCGCGGAGAGCTACGGCCTGCCGGCGGTGGACGTCCGAGCAGTGGGGTCCGCCTGCGAGCAACCGCTGCGGGAGTGGAGCCCCCAGCTGTGGGAAGAGGTTGGCGGTGTGGCGGCAGGAGCGGGCATCGACCCACTCGACGTCCTCGCCCTCAATGCCCGCACCGAGGTGCTCGCGCATGCGCGGGCGACTCTCGGAGAGTGCTCCACGGTTGTGGAGCTGGCCGGGCCGACGGGTTCCGCAGTCTCGATCCAAACCTGGGACTGGCATGCGGAGCTGGCGTCGGGCTGGCACCTGCAGAGGGTCCGCGGTGACCGGTATGCCTTCGTCGGGCTGACCGAGTTCGGCATCCTCGCAAAGATCGGCGTCAACGAGGCTGGCGTCGGGCTGCACTTCAACATGCTGCACCACCGCTCCGATGCGTCGGGCCATGAAGCGGGGGCGGTCGTCGGCGGCGTGCCGGTGCACCTCATCGCGCGGCGGGTGCTCGGACAGGCGGGCAGCCTCGCCGAGGCCGTCGAGATCATCGAGTCGGCTCCCGTGTGCGCCTCCACGGTGCTCACCGTCGTCGACGGCTCCGCCGCTGTCGCGGTCGAGGTGTCCCCCGCAGGTGCAGCGGTGGTGGCGCCCGAGAACGGCTGGCTGGTGCACACCAACCACTTCCTCGACTCGCGCCTCGCGACGGGTGAGGGCGTCGCCGACGAGGGCGTTACCACCTTCGACCGTGAGCGGCTGTTGACCGAGCGGGTCAAGGGCGTCGGCAGGCCGCTCGACATCGAAGGACTTCGCCGGCTGCTCGATGCGCACGACGAAGATGGGGCACCCGTCTGCCGCCACCCAGACGGCGCGTCAGCCATCGGGTTCCGCACCGAGACCCTGGCCGTGATCGGGCTTGATTCTGCAGCCCGTCAGGTCCAAGTCTCCGCAGGCGGCCCTTGCGCCGGCGCGGCCATGACCACGCTGAACCTCGCTGGGCACTAGGCCGGGCCGGAGGTTCAACATCCACCTCGTCGCGCCGGACGGTCCCAAGTGTCACGTCGGTGAGACGTTCGAACCGCACCGAAATTGCCTCTCAGGCATCACCAGGTCCGACAGGGCGGCTGCGTCGATTTGTGACTGGGCAGACGTGCGTCGTAGGGTGGGCGCACCGAAGACCGCTGGTGACCGGTACGTCCGGTCGAAGGACCCGCAAAGGGGCCGCCCGCGCAGGTGAACGAGCAAGACCGATGGTCTGGCCCCGTGCGCCTGCACGGGGCCGTTTTTGTCGGTCCGGGCGGTTCCGTCCGGAAGGAGACCCATGGCGCGTACCGAGAAGGCTGCCGCCGTCGCCGAGCTCACCGAGGAGTTCCGCAACTCCACCGGCGCCGTGCTGACCGAGTATCGCGGGCTGTCCGTCAAACAGATGCAGGACCTGCGTCGAGCGCTGGGCGACAACGCGAGCTTCGCGGTCGTGAAGAACACCCTCACCAAGATCGCTGCCCGCGACGCCGGCGTCGAGGGCTTCGAGGAGCTGCTCGTCGGCCCCTCGGCCATCGCCTTCATCAAGGGCGACCCGGTCGAGACCGCCAAGAGCCTCCGAGACTTCGCCCGGGCCAACGCGCCGCTGGTGATCAAGGGCGGTGTGCTCGACCAGAAGCAGCTCAGCGTCGAGGAGATCGCCAAGCTGGCCGATCTCGAGTCCCGTGAGGTGCTGCTGGCCAAGCTCGCCGGCACGATGCTCGCGTCACTGTCCCAGGCCGTCGCGCTCTTCCAGGCGCCACTGTCCCAGGCGGCCCGGCTGGCCGCCGCGCTCCAGGCCAAGCTCGAGGAAGAGGGGTCGGCCGCAGCGGCGACATCGGCGGAAGCTGCCGCCCCCGCGGCCAGTGAGACCGACGCGGGGGACACCCCCGACGCCACAACCGACGAGACCGACGAAGAGACCACCGAAGAGACCACCGAGGGCTGAACGCTCCGGAACGATCCCGCCACGACCGCCCAGCGTTTGGGCCCACACGAAAGGTTTGCCCTCATGGCGAAGCTCAACACCGATGAACTGCTCGACGCGTTCAAGGAGATGACGCTCCTCGAGCTCAGCGAGTTCGTGAAGCAGTTCGAAGACACCTTCGGCGTCACAGCCGCCGCCCCCGTCGCCGTTGCCGCCGCCCCAGGCGGAGCAGCCGGCGCCCCCGCCGAGGAGGCCGTCGAGCAGGACGAGTTCGACGTCGTGCTCGAGTCGGCCGGCGACAAGAAGATTCAGGTCATCAAGGAGGTGCGGTCGCTCACGAGCCTGGGCCTGAAGGAGGCCAAGGACCTCGTGGAGAGCGCGCCGAAGCCGATCCTGGAGAAGGTCGCCAAGGACGCTGCCGAGAAGGCCCGGGAGGCCCTGGAGGCCGCCGGCGCCACCGTCAGCGTCAAGTAGCGCTGGCGTCGTACGAGTGTAAGGAGCCCACCTGGCCGGACCAGGCGGGCTCTTTACACTGTCACTACCGTCCTCACGACAGCCGGATCGCCCAGACCCCCATCCCGAACGTCGAGGCGTAGAGCCGCCCGTTGGTCGGCTCGTAGCGCAGGTCGGTGACGACGAGGTTGGGCATTGCGGTGCCGAGCGAGTGCCACTGCACGTCTCGCTTGGGTGACCAGAAGACGCCGACGTCGGTGGCGGCGTAGAGGTCCTTGCCGACGACCACGACATCATCGACCGGCGCGTGGGGCAGGTTCGCCGAGATGGTGGTCCAGGTGCTGCCGCCGTCTGTGGTGCGCAGGATGTACGGCGCATCCTTCCCTTTGCGATAACCGGAGAAGGCGACGTAGACGACGTCGGCATTTCTGGGATCGACGGTGATGCGAGAGATCCAGAGCCGCGGCTCCACCGGCGGCGGAAGTTCGACGAAGGACGACCCACCGTCGGTACTGCGATCGAGATAGCCGTTGTCGGTGCCGACCCAGATCGTGTCGGGGTCGCTGGCCGACACACCGATCGCGGAAATTGTGCCGTAGTGGTCGCGGTAGAGCGGGTTGCGGTCGTGCCCGGCCTGGCCATGCCCCAGGTCGGCGGTCAGCGCGGTGAACGTGCGACCGCCGTCCGTTGACCGGTTCAGCTCGTTGCCGCCGGCGTAGAGCACCGACGGGTCGCCGGGCTGAAGCTCCATCTGCATGAAGTAGGGGAACCGTTGGGAGATGACGTTGAGGTTGAAGGACTGGCCATCGTCGAAGCCCGAGCACGCGCCGTACTGCGCGCATGCGTAGTAGTTGTTCTCATTGGTGGGGTTGATCAGCGCGCGCTGGCCGTCCCCGCCGTAGATCTGGGAGAACGGTGGCGTCGTCCAACTCGCGACCGTGCCGTTGTCCTGCAGCCCGCCGACGAAGCGGCTGGGGTCCTGGTCCGACACGTCGACGTCCTGATACTGCGACCACGGCTGGTCGTCGGACTGGGTGAAGGTGCCACTGGCTCCGCCGGCGGTGGAGGCGTAGAGGCCGCCGTCGTTCCCGACGTAGACCCGGGCGTGGTCGGTCGGGTCCCAGATCATGATGTGCTGGTCGGAGTGCAGGCAGCACAAGGTGGAGAAGGACTTGGCGCCGTTAGTCGACTCCGACATGTCGAGGCCGGACACATCCACCCGGTCCGGGTCGGTCGGATCGACGAAGACGCGGCCGAACCACCAGCCGTAGACGCTCTGAGAACCGACCAGATCGGCGGCGCCGGCCGGCCGCTGCCAGGTCCGGCCGTTATCTGTCGAGGTGAAGAAGTCCTGGTAGTAGCCCAGCCCGTTGTTGGCGTAGATCGCGTAGACGCGGCTGGGATCGGACGGCGCGAACGCTACACCGATCCGGCCGACGTTCTTCGCCGGCTTCCGGACTCCGTCGCTCTTGACGAGCCGGTGCCAGGTCGCGCCGCCGTTGCGGGTCTGCCACATGCCGGAGCCGACCCCGGTGTAGATCCGGGTGCCGGGCTTGCGGAAGTGGTCCCACATGGTCGCGATCACGTGGTCGGGGTCGTGGGGGTCGACGGCGAGGTCGGCTGCGCCGGTGGTGTCGTTCGGCGGAGCCAGCGACCGCTTCCACGTGTCTCCACCATCGGTCGACACGTACACGCCCCGCTGGCCACCAGGGACGAACAGGTTGCCGCTGACCGCCACCCAGATCCGTTGAGGATCGCTCGGGTCGACGACGATCCGGCCGATGGTCCCCGAGCGGCTGAGCCCCACCCGATGCCAGGTCTGGCCTCCGTCCGTGGACCGGTAGACACCGCTCCCGCCGTACGTGATGCTCCCGCCGCCGGGGTTGGTCTCCCCGGTGCCGGCGAAGAGGTTGCCATCCGAGCCGATCGCCACGGCGCCCATGGCATGCGTGACCCGGACCGGCCAGGCGGAGGAGAAGGTCTGGCCGCCATCGGTCGACTTCCAGATCCCGTTGGTCGCCGTGGCGACGTACAGCGTTCCCGAGTGGTCGGGGTCGGCGGTGGCGTCGACCACCCGACCGCCGATGTTCGACGGGCCGAGGAACGTCCACGACCGCTCCGCGCGATCGGGGAACATGGCCGCGCTGGCGGTCCTGATCCGTGCTGCCTGATGTGCGGCTTGGTCGAAGGCCGCAGCATCCGGCACGCCGGAGGGCATCAGCCGCTCCAGTAGGAACGAGTCCTCGGGCAGCTCCTGGCCGCGGGCCTCCGCTCGGCGTTCGGCGTCGTCCGCTTCGGCGTCGCCGTCCCCTCCTCCGCCGGGCTGCTGCTGGCGGGCGTCGCCGGACCGATGCTGCGAAGGCGCCGTCGACCCGGGCGGTGAACTGCCCGTGGTGCAGGCCGCCAGACAAGCGACGGCGCACCCGAGAGCGGCGAACAGGCGAAGACGAACGAGGCGCCGATGCATGGTTTCCTCCAGCCAAGGTCCGCTCCAGTTCGGTCCGGCAAGTCTTGGCCCGGGGGCTCTGACCGGTCAAGGCCGCGACCGGAGTGGTGGGAGAGACCGGTGGGAAAGCGCGCAGGTGCTTGACTGCCGGCAAGAGCACAGGCATCCTGCTGTGTAGGTCACCAGGCAACCGGGCCGGCAGGCACGTAGCCGGGGACCGGTTGATGCAGACGAGAGTTGGTGTGGTTCAGGCCACGTACCACCCCGTTCGACAGCAGTCGCCCGTTGGGGTAAACTGCTTCTTTGCGCTGCCTCCGCCCACCTCCTCGACCCGGTCAGGGTCTGTGCTGCCGTGCGCGGAGCGCGCCGATGGGATGAGCCCGCGAGTCTTCGGAAGGACGCCACTTGGCCGCCTCGCGCAACGCCAGCAACAAGACATCCAGCATCAAGAACAGCTCCTCGCTTCACCGCAAACGCCGCGCTGACGACACCGGCCGAGTGTCGTTCGCGAAGATTGCCGAGCCCCTCGACGTACCCGACCTCCTCGCTCTCCAGGCGGAGAGCTTCGACTGGCTTGTCGGCAACGACAGTTGGCGCACGCGGGTGTCGGGCGCCGAGGCCGACGGGCGTCAGGACGTTTCCCGCAAGTCCGGGCTCGAGGAGATCTTCGAGGAGATCTCCCCGATCGAAGACTTCTCGGGGACGATGAGCCTCTCGTTCCGCGATCACCGGTTCGAGCCGCCCAAGTACACCGTCGAGGAGTGCCGGGACAAGGACTTCACCTACTCGGCTCCGCTGTTCGTCACCGCGGAGTTCATGAACAACGAGACCGGTGAGATCAAGAGCCAGACGGTCTTCATGGGCGACTTCCCGCTGATGACCGACAACGGCACGTTCATCGTCAACGGCACCGAGCGGGTCGTCGTTTCGCAGCTGGTCCGCTCGCCGGGGGTGTACTTCGAGCGCAGCATCGAGAAGACCTCTGACAAGGACGTCTTCACCGCGAAGATCATCCCTTCGCGCGGCGCCTGGCTCGAGTTCGAGGTCGACAAGCGCGACCTGGTGGGCGTGCGGCTGGACCGTAAGCGCAAGCAGAACGTCACCGTGCTGCTCAAGGCGCTCGGCTGGTCCGAGGCCCAGATCCTCGAGGAGTTCGGCCAGTACGAGTCGATCCGGCTGACCCTGGAGAAGGACCACACGTCCGGCCAGGACGACGCCCTGCTCGACATCTACCGCAAGCTGCGGCCGGGCGAGCCCCCGACGCGCGAGGCGGCCCAGACGCTGCTCGAGAACTACTACTTCAACCCCAAGCGCTACGACCTGGCCAAGGTGGGCCGCTACAAGATCAACAAGAAGCTGGGACGCGACGAGCCGTTCGACCAGCAGACGCTCACCACCGACGACATCGTCGCCACCATCCACTACATCGTGGCGCTGCACGACGGGCAGACCGAGATGTCGGCTCCCCGTGGGCCGATCCCGATCGAGTCCGACGACATCGATCACTTCGGCAACCGCCGGCTGCGCACGGTCGGGGAGCTGATCCAGAACCAGCTCCGCACCGGCCTGGCCCGGATGGAGCGCGTCGTCCGCGAGCGGATGACCACTCAGGACGTCGAGGCGATCACGCCACAGACCCTGATCAACATCCGTCCGGTCGTGGCGGCGCTGAAGGAGTTCTTCGGCACCTCCCAGCTCAGTCAGTTCATGGACCAGATCAACCCGCTCGCAGGTCTGACGCACAAGCGCCGGCTCTCCGCGCTCGGCCCCGGTGGTCTGTCCCGTGAGCGGGCCGGGTTCGAGGTCCGCGACGTGCACCCGTCCCACTACGGCCGGATGTGCCCGATCGAGACGCCGGAAGGCCCCAACATCGGCCTGATCGGGTCTTTGTCGACGTACGGCCGCGTCAACTCCTTCGGCTTCGTCGAGACGCCTTATCGCAAGGTCGTCGACGGCGTCGTCACCGACCAGATCGACTACCTCACCGCCGATGAAGAGGACCGGGTCGTCATCGCCCAGGCGAACGCTCCGCTCGATGACAAGGGCCGATTCGTCGAGGATCGGGTGCTCGTCCGCGAGCGCCGCGGCGAGGTCGACAACGTGCCGGGCAGCGACGTCGACTACATGGACGTGTCTCCGCGGCAGATGGTGTCGGTCGGCACCGCCCTCATCCCATTCCTCGAGCACGACGACGCCAACCGGGCGCTGATGGGCTCGAACATGCAGCGGCAGGCGGTTCCACTGATCCGTGCAGAGGCGCCGCTCGTCGGCACCGGGATGGAGTACCGCGCGGCCGTCGACGCGGGTGACGTGGTGGTCGCCAAGGCGCCCGGCACGGTGAGCGAGGTCAGCGCCGATGCTATCGACGTGACCGAGGAAGGCGGCAACGTCCGCACTTATCGGCTGGCGAAGTTCAAGCGGTCCAACCAGGGCACCTGCGTCAACCAGCGGCCGCTGGTGGTGCAAGGCGCGCGGGTCGAGGAGGGGCAGCCGATCGCCGACGGCCCCAGCACCGACACCGCCGAGATGGCGCTCGGTCGCAATCTGCTCGTCGCCTACATGCCGTGGGAAGGCCACAACTACGAGGACGCGATCATCCTCAGCCAGCGGCTGGTGCAGGAGGACGTCCTCACCTCGATCCACATCGAGGAGCACGAGGTCGACGCCCGCGACACCAAGCTCGGGCCGGAGGAGATCACCCGCGACATCCCCAACATCTCCGATGAGATGCTTGCCGACCTCGACGAGCGCGGCATCATCCGGATCGGCGCCGAGGTCGTGGCCGGCGACATCCTGGTCGGCAAGGTCACGCCGAAGGGCGAGACCGAGCTGACCCCGGAGGAGCGACTCCTTCGGGCGATCTTCGGTGAAAAGGCGCGTGAGGTTCGCGATACCTCGCTGAAGGTCAAGCACGGCGAGGCGGGCATCGTCATCGGCGTGCGGGTCTTCGACCGCGAGGACGATGACGAGCTGCCGCCGGGTGTCAACCAGCTGATCCGCGTCTACGTCGCGCAGAAGCGCAAGATCTCCGACGGAGACAAGCTCGCCGGTCGGCACGGCAACAAGGGCGTGATCTCCAAGATCCTGCCCGTCGAGGACATGCCGTTCATGGAGGACGGCACCCCGGTCGACATCATCCTCAACCCGCTCGGCGTGCCGAACCGGATGAACATCGGGCAGGTGCTCGAGGCGCATCTCGGCTGGATCGCGATGAACGGGTGGCAGGTCGACAAGGCCGACACCGAGTGGAAGAAGAGGCTGGACGGGATTGGCGCCCTCGAGGCGATGCCGCGAACGCGGGTGGCGACACCGGTGTTCGACGGCGCCCGCGAGGACGAGATCCAGGGGCTGCTCGCCGCGACCCGGACCAACCGCGACGGCGTCCGGCTCGTCGGCAAGGACGGCAAGGCGACCTTGTACGACGGCCGGACAGGCGAGCCTTTCCCCGCACCGGTGGCCGTCGGCTACACCTACATCATCAAGCTCAACCACCTGGTCGACGACAAGATCCACGCCCGCTCGACCGGCCCGTACTCCATGATCACGCAGCAGCCACTGGGCGGTAAGGCCCAGTTCGGCGGCCAGCGGTTCGGCGAGATGGAGGTCTGGGCGCTGGAGGCCTACGGCGCCGCGTACGCGCTGCAGGAGCTGCTGACCATCAAGTCCGACGACGTCCTCGGCAGGGTCAAGGTGTACGAGGCGATCGTCAAGGGCGAGAACATCCCGGAGCCGGGCATCCCCGAGTCATTCAAGGTCTTGGTGAAGGAGATGCAGTCTCTGTGCCTCAACGTCGAGGTGCTCTCCAGCGACGGCGTCGCGATGGACATGCGTGACACCGACGAGGACGTCTTCCGGGCGGCCGAAGAGCTCGGCATCGACCTCGCGCGTCGTCCGAACGAAGGCATCAGCAGCGTCGAGGAAGTGTGACAGCCACGACCAGCCGCACTGCCACGCATCATGACCGGCCGCTCGTCGGCCGCAAGCACACGATCGAACCCCAGCAACACAAGGCGAAGGAACTGTCTTGCTAGACGTCAACTTCTTCGACGAGCTTCGCATCGGCCTGGCCACCGCCGACCACATCCGGCAGTGGAGCCACGGTGAGGTAAAGAAGCCCGAGACGATCAACTACCGCACGCTCAAGCCTGAGCGTGACGGTCTGTTCTGCGAGAAGATCTTCGGTCCCACTCGGGACTGGGAGTGCTACTGCGGCAAGTACAAGCGCGTCCGGTTCAAGGGCATCATCTGTGAGCGTTGCGGCGTCGAGGTGACCCGGTCGAAGGTCCGTCGCGAGCGGATGGGGCACATTGAGCTCGCCGCCCCGGTGACGCACATCTGGTACTTCAAGGGCGTGCCGAGTCGGCTCGGTTACCTCCTCGACCTGGCCCCCAAGGACCTCGAGAAGGTCATCTACTTCGCCGCGTACATGATCACGGCGGTCGACGACGAGGCACGGCACCGTGACCTGTCCTCACTCGAGGGCAAAATCGACGTCGAGCGCAAGCAGCTCGAGCAGCGCCGGGACTCCGACATCGAAGCCCGCATGAGCAAGCTCGAGGAGGACCTCGGCGTCTTGGAGGCTGAGGGCGCCAAGAGCGACGCCAAGCGCAAGGTCAAGGAAGGCGCCGAGCGCGACATCAAGCAGGTCCGCGACCGGGCTCAGCGCGAGCTGGACCGGATCGAGGAGGTCTGGAACTCCTTCCGCACCCTCAAGGTCCAGGACCTGATGGGCGACGAGGTGCTCTACCGGGAGATGAAGCTCCGCTTCGGCAAGTACTTCGAGGGGGCGATGGGCGCCGAGGCGATCCAGCGCCGTCTGCAGACGTTCGACCTGACGAGCGAAGCCGAGAACCTGCGCGAGGTGATCCGTACCGGCAAGGGTCAGCGCAAGACCCGGGCGCTGAAGCGGCTCAAGGTCGTGTCCGCGTTCATGACGACCACGAACACCCCCGAGGGCATGGTCCTTGACTGTGTACCGGTGATCCCGCCGGACCTGCGCCCGATGGTGCAGCTCGACGGTGGCCGGTTCGCGACGTCGGACCTCAACGACCTCTACCGGCGGGTGATCAACCGCAACAACCGGTTGAAGCGACTGCTCGACCTCGGCGCGCCCGAGATCATCGTCAACAACGAGAAGCGGATGCTGCAGGAGGCCGTGGACTCGCTGTTCGACAACGGCCGGCGCGGCCGGCCGGTCACCGGACCGGGCAACCGCCCGTTGAAGTCCCTGTCCGACATGCTCAAGGGCAAGCAAGGCCGCTTCCGGCAGAACCTGCTCGGCAAGCGCGTCGATTACTCCGGCCGTTCGGTCATCGTCGTCGGCCCGCAGCTGAAGCTGCACCAGTGCGGTCTGCCGAAGCAGATGGCCCTCGAGCTCTTCAAGCCTTTCGTGATGAAGCGGCTCGTCGACCTCAACCACGCCCAGAACATCAAGAGCGCCAAGCGGATGGTCGAGCGCAGTCGCTCGGTCGTCTGGGACGTGCTCGAGGAGGTCATCACCGAGCACCCGGTGCTGCTCAACCGGGCACCGACGCTGCACCGGCTCGGCATCCAGGCCTTCGAGCCGCAGCTGATCGAGGGCAAGGCGATCCAGATCCACCCACTCGTCTGCTCGGCGTTCAATGCCGACTTCGACGGCGACCAGATGGCGGTGCACCTGCCGCTGTCGGCGGAGGCGCAGGCGGAAGCTCGGATCCTGATGCTGTCGACCAACAACATCCTCAAGCCGGCCGACGGTCGTCCGGTGACGATGCCGACGCAGGACATGGTGATCGGCATCTACTTCCTCACCCTCGACCGCACCGACTACCCGGGTGAGGGGCGGTCGTTCAGCTCCGTCGCCGAGGCGCTGATGGCGTTCGACCGGCATGACATCGAGCTGCAGAGCCGGGTCAAGATCCGGTTCAAGGACATCGCTCCGCCCAAGGAGTTCACTCCGCTGGAAGGCTGGGAGTCCGGCCAGCCGTTCATGCTCGAGACGACGCTGGGACGGGCGATCTTCAACGAGGCACTGCCCGCGGACTACGCCTACGTCAACGAAGAGGTCGGCAAGAAGCAGCTCGGCACCATCGTCAACGACCTCGCCGAGCGCTACACCAAGGTCGAGGTCGCGCACGCTCTGGACGCGCTGAAGGACACCGGCTTCTACTGGGCGACCCGCTCGGGCGTCACAGTGTCGATCGAGGACGTCGTCACCCCACCCGACAAGCCCGAGATCATGGCCCGCTTCGAGGAGCAGTCCGCCAAGGTCCAGAAGCAGTACGAGCGCGGTCTGATCACCGACGAGGAGCGCCGTCAGGAACTCATCGAGATCTGGAACAGCGCGACCATCGACGTGGCGAAGTCGATGGAGGAGACGTTCGAAAAGACCAACCCGATCTACATGATCGTCAACTCCGGCGCTCGGGGGAACATGACGCAGGTCCGGCAGATCGCCGGCATGCGTGGTCTGGTGGCGAACCCTAAGGGCGAAATCATCCCGCGGCCGATCAAGTCGAACTTCCGCGAGGGCCTGTCCGTGGTCGAGTACTTCATCTCCACGCACGGCGCGCGCAAGGGACTTGCCGACACCGCCCTGCGCACCGCTGACTCCGGCTACCTCACCCGCCGGCTCGTCGACGTGTCGCAGGACGTGATCATCCGTGAGGACGACTGTGGCACCGAGCGTGGCCTGACCAAGGTGATCGGCGTCAAGCGAGACGACGGGAGGGTCGTTCGCGACGAGTACGTCGAGACCTCGGCCTACGCCCGGACGCTGGCCGTCGACGTGGAGCACCCGGAGACCGGAGAGGTGCTGGCCCGGCGCGGCGACGACATCGGCGACGTCCTCATCAACACGTTCGTCGATGCCGGCATCGACCAGGTGCGGGTGCGCTCGGTGCTCACCTGTGACGCCAAGACCGGCACCTGCGCCAAGTGCTACGGCCGATCCCTGGCGACCGGCAAGCTCGTGGACATCGGCGAGGCCGTCGGCATCATCGCCGCCCAGTCCATCGGCGAGCCCGGCACGCAGCTGACGATGCGGACCTTCCACACCGGTGGCGTCGCGTCTGCCGACGACATCACCGAGGGTCTGCCTCGCGTCGTCGAGCTGTTCGAGGCGCGTCAGCCGAAGGGCAAGGCACCCATCTCGGAGGCCGCCGGCCGAATCCGCATCGAGGAGACCGACAAGGCGCGCAAGATCGTCGTCGTACCCGACGATGGTTCAGAGGAGCACTCGTTCCAGGTCAGCAAGCGCACCAGGTTGCTGGTCGAGGACGGCCAGCACGTCGAGGTCGGCGAGCAGCTGACCGTCGGCAAGGCCGACCCCCAGGACGTGCTGCGTGTGCTCGGCCCGCGCCGCACGCAGGAGCACCTGGTCGACCAGGTACAGGAGGTCTACCGCCGGCAGGCCGTGGCCATCCACGACAAGCACATCGAGATCATCATCCGCCAGATGCTGAGGCGGATCACGGTGATCGAGAGCGGCGACTCCGAACTGCTGCCGGGCGAGCTCGTGGAGCGGGTCCGGTTCGAGACGGAGAACCGCCGGGTCGTCGCCGAGGGTGGCACCCCGGCGTCCGGCCGACCCGTGCTGATGGGCATCACGAAGGCCTCGCTGGCTACCGAGTCGTGGCTGTCGGCCGCCTCCTTCCAGGAGACGACACGGGTGCTCACCGATGCGGCGATCCACGCGAAGTCCGACTCGCTGCTGGGGCTGAAGGAGAACGTCATCCTCGGCAAGCTGATCCCGGCCGGAACTGGTTTGGAGCGGTACCGCAATATCCGGGTCGAGCCCACCGAGGAAGCGCGCGCGCAGGCGTATTCGATCGACTACGACAGCTACCAGTACGACTTCGGGCACACGGCGGGCCAGTCGGTCGCTCTCGACGACTTCGACTTCGGCTCCTACCGCAACTGAGAGCTCGTACGACGACAGGGGCGGCCGCTCCAGGCGAGGCGGCCGCCCCGCCGTATGTCCTGACCAGCCGGGTAGGGTTCCAGGTATGACGACTGACAGCGGCGATGAGGGCGACCTGCGCACCTGGTTCGAGCACCGGATCCCCGACGGCTGGACCAAGCAGCCTCCCGAGATCACCGTCGACGGCGACCAGGCGACGGTGAACGTCCTGCTTGACCCGGTCGATGTCCCCGACGACATGCCGGACAAGGCGCGTAAGAAGACCTACACGCGGCAGATCTCCTCCTGGCGCAAGAAGACGCGCAAGAAGCGCGACGAGATCGGCGCCGAGGCTCGCAAGGAGCACGGGGTCGATGTCGTCTGGGCGGCCACGATCGAGGACCACAGCCGGTCGTTCACGGGGAAGCGGTCCACGCTCAAGGCCAAGTTGGGGAAGGCCGAGATGGCCACCCTCGACGCCATGGTCGCCGCCGGCGCTGCGGGCTCTCAGCAGGAGGCGCTGACCGTCTGCGTCCGCCTTGCCGAACAGCATCAAGGCGAGTGGCAGCCAGGCCCGCAAGGCGAGCACAGGGGCGACGAAGCCGAGCTTTGACGCCCGCTTCGGGGTACGTTCGGGCGACCACTTCACAGCGGCCGGTGGCAGCGCGCTGTGATTTTGACCGGCTCCCGGTGAGCCGGTAACCTTGACGGCTGTGCCGGGTGTGCAACCAGGCTCTCTCGTGCTCATGACCGGCGGGACCAAGTCTTTCGGTGCTCACCCGCTCATGTGCCCTCTAACGAAGCGACAGGAAAGAGAACGCCGCGGTGCCCACCATCCAACAGCTGGTCCGCAAGGGTCGCCAGGACAAGGTCTCCAAGACCAAGACGCCGGCGCTGAAGGGCTCCCCTCAGCGGCGTGGTGTGTGCACCCGCGTCTACACCACGACCCCCAAGAAGCCGAACTCGGCGCTGCGGAAGGTCGCCCGCGTCCGGCTCACCAGCGGCATCGAGGTCACTGCCTACATCCCCGGCGTCGGCCACAACTTGCAGGAGCACTCGATCGTCTTGGTGCGCGGTGGCCGCGTGAAGGACCTGCCAGGAGTCCGCTACAAGATCATCCGCGGATCTCTGGACACCCAGGGAGTCAAGAGCCGCAAGCAGGCGCGCAGTCGCTACGGCGCGAAGAAGGAGAAGAGCTGATGCCGCGCAAGGGCCCGGCGCCGCAACGACCGGTCGAGGTCGACCCCGTCTATGGCAGTCCGTTGGTGACCCAGCTCATCAACAAGGTGCTGGTCGACGGCAAGAAGCAGGTCGCGGAGAGGATCGTGCACACCGCCCTTGAGGGCTGCCGCGAGAAGTCCGGAACCGACCCGGTGGTGACACTGAAGCGAGCACTCGACAACATCCGGCCGACGCTCGAAGTGCGGAGCCGTCGAGTGGGCGGCGCGACCTACCAGGTGCCCGTGGAAGTCCGCGCGCCACGGTCGATGACCCTCGCGATGCGATGGCTCGTGCAGTACTCCCAGGCGCGACGTGAGAAGACCATGTCGGACCGGCTCATGAACGAGCTGCTCGACGCCTCCAACGGCCTCGGCGCGGCAGTGAAGCGCCGGGAGGACACCCACAAGATGGCGGAGTCCAACAAGGCGTTCGCGCACTACCGCTGGTAGCGCGGGACTGCAGCCGGTCCACCATAGCTGGTCCGTGCTCTGCGGCACGCCTGGAACAAACGTTCAGTACAAGAACCCGACGATGAGGAAAGCGCCCCCGTGGCAGTAGACATCACCACCGACCTCAGCAAGGTCCGCAATATCGGCATCATGGCTCACATCGATGCCGGCAAGACGACGACGACTGAGCGGATCCTGTTCTACACCGGGATCAACTACAAGATCGGTGAGGTCCACGAGGGCGCCGCCACGATGGACTGGATGGAGCAGGAGCAGGAGCGGGGGATCACCATCACCTCCGCTGCGACCACCTGCACCTGGAAGAACCACACGATCAACATCATCGACACTCCCGGTCACGTCGACTTCACGATCGAGGTCGAGCGCTCGCTGCGCGTGCTCGACGGCGCCATCGCCGTCTTCGACGGCGTCGCCGGAGTTGAACCTCAGTCCGAGACCGTGTGGCGGCAGGCCAACCGCTACCGGGTGCCGCGGCTTTGTTTCGTCAACAAGCTGGACCGGACCGGTGCGGAGTTCCACCGCTGCGTCGACATGATCGAGTCCCGGCTCGGTGCTACCCCGCTGGTGCTGCAGATCCCCATCGGAACCGAAGCCGACTTCATCGGGGTGGTCGACCTGGTCACCATGCGTGCTCTCACGTGGCGTGGTGAGACCGCGAAGGGGGAGGACTACACGATCGAGGACATCCCGGAGTCGCATGCAGAGGCGGCCCGCGAATGGCGTGACCGGCTCTTCGAGACGATCGCCGAGGCCGACGACGAGATGATGGAGCTCTACCTGGAGGGCGAGGAGCCCTCTGTCGAGGCGCTCCAAGCGGCGATCCGTCGGGCGACCACCGCCGACAAGCTGACGCCGGTGCTCACCGGCACTGCATTTAAGAACAAGGGCATTCAGCCACTGCTCGACGCCGTCGTCGCCTATCTGCCGTCGCCACTGGACATCGAGGCGGTCGAAGGTCATGACGTCCGCGACGAGTCGGTCGTGGTCAGCCGCAAGCCAAGTGAGGGCGAGCCGTTCTCCGCGCTGGCCTTCAAGATCATGGCCGACCCCCACCTCGGCAAGCTGACCTACCTCAGGGTCTACTCCGGCCGTCTCGACACGGGTACGACGGTGCTCAACCCCACCAAGGGGCGCAAGGAGCGGATCGGCAAGATCTACCGGATGCACGCCAACAAGCGCGAGGAGATCGCGTCGGTCGGTGCCGGTCACATCGTTGCCGTGATGGGCCTGAAGGACACCACGACGGGTGAGACGCTGTGCGACATCGCGCGCCCTGTGGTGCTGGAGTCCATGACGTTCCCCGCGCCGGTGATCCACGTCGCTATCGAGCCCAAGTCGAAGGGTGACCAGGAGAAGCTCGGAGTCGCGATCCAGCGCCTGTCCGAGGAGGACCCGACCTTCCAGGTCCGCACCGACGACGAAACCGGCCAGACGATCATCGCCGGTATGGGCGAACTTCACCTCGAGGTGCTCGTCGACCGGATGCGTCGCGAGTTCCGTGTGGATGCCAACGTCGGCAAGCCGCAGGTCGCCTACCGAGAGACGATCCGCCGGCACGTGCAGAAGGTCGACTACACCCACAAGAAGCAGACCGGTGGCTCTGGCCAGTACGCCAAGGTCAGCATCGACATGGAGCCCACCGGTGGCGGCGACGGCGGCTACGAGTTCGTCAACGCGGTGACGGGTGGCCGTATCCCCCGGGAGTTCATCCCCGCGGTCGACGAAGGCATCCAGGAGGCGATGGAGTTCGGCGTCCTGGCCGGCTACCCGATGGTCGACATCAAGGTGACGCTGCAGGACGGTGCCTACCACGAGGTCGACTCCTCCGAGATGGCGTTCAAGATGGCCGGCCGGATGGTCTTCAAGGAGGCGGCGCGGCAAGCCAGCCCGGTCTTGCTGGAGCCGATGATGGCTGTGGAGGTGACGACGCCCGAGGACTACATGGGCGACGTCATCGGCGACCTCAACTCCCGCCGCGGTCACATCCAGTCGATGGAGGAGGCCGTCGGCCAGGCAATGCTCGTGAAGGCGTTGGTACCGCTTTCGGAGATGTTTGGATACGTTGGTGACCTGCGGTCCAAGACCCAGGGTCGGGCCTCGTACTCCATGCAGTTCGACTCGTACGCCGAGGTTCCCAAGAACGTCGCCGACGAGATCATCCAAAAGGTCCGAGGCGAGTAGCGGTAGCCGTCGGGCGTACCGTATCGACTCAGTTTCTAGCTAGGAGGAAGTCCAAGTGGCGAAGGCCAAGTTCGAGCGGACCAAGCCGCACGTCAACATCGGCACCATCGGCCACATCGACCACGGGAAGACCACCCTGACCGCGGCGATCTCGAAGGTGCTGCACGACAAGTTTCCCGACCTGAACCCGCAGTTCGCATTCGATGACATCGACAAGGCGCCCGAGGAGAAGCAGCGGGGCATCACGATCTCGATCGCTCACATCGAGTACCAGACCGAGGCTCGCCACTACGCCCACGTCGACTGCCCCGGACACGCCGACTACATCAAGAACATGATCACCGGCGCTGCCCAGATGGACGGTGCGATCCTCGTCGTCGCCGCCACCGACGGCCCGATGCCGCAGACCCGTGAGCACGTTCTGCTCGCCCGCCAGGTCGGCGTGCCGGCCATCGTCGTGGCACTGAACAAGTGCGACATGGTCGAGGACGAGGAGCTTATCGAGCTCGTCGAGCTCGAGGTCCGCGAGCTCCTGTCGGAGTACGAGTTCCCCGGTGACGACGTGCCCGTCGTTCGGGTTGCCGCCTACCCGGCCCTGAACGGCGACGAGAAGTGGGGAGCGACGGTTCTCGAGCTGATGGATGCCGTCGACAGCTACATCCCGCAGCCGGAGCGCGACACCGAAAAGCCGTTCCTGATGCCGGTCGAGGACGTCTTCACGATCACCGGTCGAGGCACCGTGGTGACGGGCCGGATCGAGCGCGGAGTCATCAAGATCAACGAGCCGGTCGACATCATCGGCATTCGGGACGACAAGCAGTCGTCGACGGTTACCGGGATTGAGATGTTCCGCAAGCTGCTGGACACCGGCGAGGCTGGCGAGAACGTCGGTCTGCTGCTGCGCGGCACCAAGAGGGAAGACGTCGAGCGGGGCATGGTCGTCATCAAGCCGGGCTCGACCACGCCGCACACCAACTTCGACGCGAACGTCTACATCCTCTCCAAGGAGGAGGGTGGCCGGCACACGCCGTTCTTCAACAACTACCGGCCGCAGTTCTACTTCCGCACCACCGACGTGACGGGTGTCGTGACCCTTCCCGAGGGCACCGAGATGGTCATGCCGGGCGACAACACCGAGATGGCGGTCGAGCTGATCCAGCCGATCGCGATGGAGGAGGGGCTGCGGTTCGCAATCCGCGAAGGCGGTCGTACCGTCGGCGCAGGAAGGGTCACCAAGATCAGCAAGTGACCTGACCCAACGTCACCGACAGGGCCCGGGACTCCGATGGGAGTCCCGGGCCTTCTCGTCTTTTTTCGTTTGGTGGCTTACATAGGCAGACTATGTAAACTGGCGGAGTGAGCGGTGGTGCGGACAGTCTCGGGCCCGAGCTGCTCGCCGTGGTTGCCAGGCTCACTCGCTGGGCCACCAGCAACGCGACGATGGGGGTGACCCCTGCCCAGGGCAGGCTGCTTGCCCAGGTCGAGGCCTCGCAGCCTGTCCGCATCGGCGACCTGGCCAGGGCCGATCACTGCAGCCAGCCCACCATGACCGCTCAGGTGAGTCGGTTGGAGGGGCGGGGGTGGCTGACCCGTTGCCACGACCAGTCCGACGCGCGCGCCGTACTCATCACCCTCACGTCAGCAGGGGGAACGATGCTCGGCGATCTACGCAGAGCGCGGTCTGCGGTCGTCAAGCCGCTCATCGAGGGGCTGGGCCCCGACCAACGACGAACGCTCGCCGACGCCACCCGGATTCTCTCGCAGGCGTTGGATGCAGCGAGCGATTCCGGCGACCCTCGACGAGGAGACGAGAACTGAGATGTGGAAGCAGCCGAAGGCCGTCTGGGCTGTTGCGTTCGCGTGCGTGATCGCCTTCATGGGCATCGGGCTCGTGGATCCGATCCTCAAGCCGATCGCCGACCAGCTCGACGCGACGCCGTCGCAGGTCTCGCTGCTCTTCACCAGCTACATGGCAGTGATGGGCGTCGCCATGCTCATCACCGGAATGGTGTCGAGCCGGCTCGGAGCCAAGCGGACGCTTCTGCTCGGCCTCGTCGTCATCATCGTCGGTGCCGCCCTCGCCGGCTCCCAAGGCTCGGTGATGGGTATCGTCGGCTTCCGCGCCGTATGGGGCCTGGGCAACGCCCTGTTCATCGCCACCGCCCTGGCAACGATCGTCTCCTCTGCGCGCGGCTCCGTCGCGCAGGCGGTGATTCTGTACGAAGCGGCACTCGGCCTCGGCATCGCCGCGGGGCCGCTTATCGGCGGTGAGCTCGGCACGATCTCGTGGCGAGGACCGTTCTTCGGGGTCTCCGCGCTGATGTCCGTCGCGCTGGTGGCGACCGCGTTCCTGCTGCCGTCGACGCCTCCTGCACCACGCGCTACCACACTTGCCGATCCTTTTCGGGCGCTTCGCCACCGGGGGCTGCTAACGGTCGCTGTCACTGCGTTGCTCTACAACTTCGGGTTCTTCACGCTCCTCGCCTTCACGCCGTTCCCTCTCGACATGTCTGCCCGCCAGGTCGGCTTCATCTTCTTCGGGTGGGGGGTCTCGCTGGCGTTCACCTCGGTCTTCGTCGCTCCCCGACTACAGCGTCGCTTCGGTACCGTCCCGACCACCATGGCCAGCCTCGCGGCACTCGCCGTGATCCTGGCGGTGATGGCTGTGTGGACCGACAACAAGGCCGTGCTCGCAAGCTGTGTGGTCGTGGCCGGTCTGTTCCTCGGGATCAACAACACGTTGGTTACTGAGACGGTCATGAAGGCTGCGCCGGTGGAGCGTGGCGTGGCGTCGGCTGCCTACAGCTTCGTGCGGTTCGGCGGCGGGGCGGTGGCACCCTGGCTCGCCGGGAAGCTCGGCGAGTCCATCAGCGTGCATCTGCCGTTCTGGGTCGGGGCAGCCGCCGTCCTGCTGGCAGTGGCGACCCTCTCCACCGCACGGCGTGTCCTCGCCCACATCGACAAGGCCCCGGCGCACAGCACCCCGGTCGAGCACAGCGAGGAGGAGGCGGTCGTCGTGACGGCGGCCGACGCCTGACCTGCGAGGCGGCTACCTGGGGCGCCCACCACGACGCCAGTGAGGCGGCGTGAGTCAGACCGAGCAACCACTCTTTCCGGTGGTAGACCTCTCCGGCGGCACCGTCAATCGCCTCCCCGGACATGGTGGTGGGCAACCCGGGGTGAAGTGGGATAGGAAGAACAGGTGGCTCTCGACGACTGGCTGCTGCTTCCCGCGGAGCGGGGCAACCCGGCCACCGCCATCGACAGCCGGCATCCGGACGGAGCCGCCTGGACCACCGGAAACGACGTGACGGTTCTGGTGCACGGCGCGTCCTACCTCGCCGACCTTGCCGAGCGGGTCGGGCGGATGCGGGCGGGTGACTACCTGTTCTTCACCGACTGGCGTGGCGACCCCGATGAAAGGGTCGGCATCGAGAACCTCGACGTCGCGACTATCTTCTGCGAGGCGGCGCGCCGCGGGGTCGTTGTCAAGGGCCTGGTGTGGAGATCCCACCTCGACCGGTTCGCATTCTCAGAGCAAGAGAACCGGCACCTCGGCGAGGACATCGGTGCCGCCGGCGGTGAATGCCTCCGCGACATGCGGGTGCGTCCCGGTGGCTCCCACCACCAGAAGTTCGTCGTCCTGCGCCATCGCGGTCGACCAGCGGACGACGTGGCCTACGTGGGTGGGATAGACCTCTGTCACAGCCGGCGCGACGACGCAACCCACGAGGGTGATCCGCAGCGCCAGCCGATGCCGGACATCTATGGGACACGCCCGCCCTGGCACGACATCCAAGTGCGGATCAGCGGCCCGGCCGTCGGTGACGTGGAGTGGGTATTCCGCGAACGGTGGGAGGACCCTTCGCCGCTCACCCGAAACCCCGTGAACAGAATCTTGGATCTGCTCCGACGGGAGGATGACGACCCCGGCACGCTTCCTGAGCCGGACGCCGCCCCTGCCCGGTGTGGCAGCCATACGGTGCAGCTGCTGCGCACCTACCCCTACCGTCTACGCGGATATCCCTTCGCACCGCGCGGTGAGCGCAGCATCGCCCGCGGCTACATCAAGGCGCTGTCCCAGGCCCGCGGACTCGTCTACCTCGAAGACCAGTACTTCTGGTCCGCCGAGGTTGTCGAGTCCTTCGCCGCCGCCCTCGAAGCCAACCAACATCTACAGATGATCGTGGTGGTTCCGCACTACTCGGACCAGACGGGACGGCTGCAGTCCGATGCAGCGCTCGTGGGCCGCCAGGAGGCCATGGATGCCGTCCGGGCCGCAGGGGGTGACCGGGTCGCGTTGTACGGCCTGGAAAATCACTCGGGGGTGCCGGTCTATGTCCATGCGAAGGCCTGCGTGGTCGACGAGGTCTGGGCGTCGATCGGCTCTGACAACGTCAACCGGCGATCGTGGACGCACGACTCCGAGCTGACCTGCGTGGTGCTCGACGAGCACCTCGACGGGCGGGCGCCCGACAGGGCGGGAGACCAGACAGGGCCTGCCCGCACCTTCGCCCGTCAGCTCCGGCTCCGACTGGGGCGCGAGCACCTGGACCGTGCCGACGGCGACGACGAGGACCTGCTGGAGCCCTCGAAGGCGTTCGCCGCCTTCGCCGAGAGCGCCCAACGGCTGCAGGCCTGGCATGACTCCGGGTGTCGCGGCCCCCGGCCGGCCGGCCGCCTGCGGCAGTACCGACAGCCCCGCGTCGAGGGGCGCAGGAAGCTGACGGCGACTGCCTTCTACCGGGCGGTCTCGGACCCGGACGGGCGTCCACCCGGACTTCGCCGGTACGGAGGTTTTTGACCGGCCCTGGATTTGGCAGGGGCCTGCCCTTCTGGCAGACTAGCGGGGTTGCTCAGGCGGGGTTGCCGGGGCGAACGGTGGCTGCGCCCGAGAGGACGCGTCGTCCGGGCGCCGCTACGGAGACTCCACCGGGGTCCGGCCGCGCAGCGGCACCAACTCCCCGATCCACACATCGATTCCGGTGGGTTGCTTGTGCGCCAAGAGGCGACACACCCGACCGCGGGGGTCGAGACGACGGCGGCTCGAAAGAAGGACGAAGCGAGATCATGGCAGGACAAAAGATCCGCATTCGGCTCAAGGCCTACGACCATGAGGTCATCGACAGCTCGGCGCGCAAGATCGTCGACACGGTGACCCGGACCGGTGCGCGCGTGGCGGGTCCCGTGCCGCTGCCGACGGAGAAGAACGTCTTCTGCGTCATCCGGTCGCCTCACAAGTACAAGGACAGCCGCGAGCACTTCGAGATGCGCACCCACAAGCGTCTCATCGACATCATCGACCCCACTCCCAAGACCGTCGACTCGCTGATGCGACTGGAGCTTCCCGCCGGCGTCGACATCGAGATCAAGCTCTAGAGGGCAGGAGAGTGATGAGCACGCTTTCACCGGCCGAGCGCGTCGTTCGCGGCCTGCTCGGCACGAAGATCGGGATGACCCAGTTGTGGGACGACAACAATCGGGTCGTCCCCATCACCGTCATCGACGCGAGCACGAACGTGGTGACCCAGGTTCGCTCCGCCGACACCGACGGGTACGACGCCGTCCAGGTCGGGTACGGCGAGGTCAAGGCCGCCAAGGTCACCAAGCCGATGGCCGGACAGTTCGCCAAGGCCGGCACGACGCCTCGTCGTCGGCTGGCCGAGATCCGCACCGCCGACGCCGCCAGCTACGCCGCAGGGCAACAGCTCGGTGTGGAGGTGTTCGCCGCCGGAGACGTCGTCGACGTGACCGGGACGAGCAAGGGCAAGGGCTTCTCGGGGGTTATGAAGCGGCACGGGTTCCACGGTGTCAGCTCCTCGCACGGTGCGCACCGCAACCACCGCAAGCCGGGATCCATCGGCGGCTGCGCCACGCCCGGGCGGGTCTTCAAAGGCCTTCGGATGGCCGGCCGGATGGGCGGCGACACGGTGACCACCCAGAACCTCGTGGTGCACGCAGTCGACGCCGACAAGGGCCTGATCCTGCTGCGGGGAGCCGTTCCGGGCCCCCGCGGGGCCGTTGTGATGGTGCGCAGCGCCGTCAAGGCGAAGGGAGCCGACAAGTGACCACAGTCGACGTTCTCGCCCCCAGTGGCGATCGTTCCGGCACCGTCGAGCTGCCGGCCGAGATCTTCGATGCACAGGTCAACATTCCACTGATCCATCAGGTGGTCGTCGCCCAGCTCGCTGCTGCCAGGCAGGGCACCCACGCCACGAAGTCCCGCGGCGACGTCTCCGGCGGCGGCCGCAAGCCGTACCGGCAGAAGGGCACCGGCCGGGCGCGGCAGGGTTCGATCCGCGCCCCGCAGTTCAGTGGCGGCGGCGTTGTCCACGGACCCACCCCTCACGACTACGTCCAGCGGACGCCGAAGAAGATGAAGGCGGCCGCGCTCCGCGGCGCGCTGTCCGACCGGGCCCGGGAGGGCCGTGTCCACGTCGTCGAGGCTTTCCTGTCCGGCGACACACCGTCGACGAAGTCCGCAGTGGCCGTTCTCGGCCGGCTGACAGAGCGGCCTCGGGCGTTGGTGGTTCTCGCCCGCGACGATTCGGTGGCCTGGCGCAGCCTGCGCAACGTCGCCGACATCCACCTGTTGGCGGTCGACCAGCTCAACACCTATGACGTCCTGCGAAGCGACGACGTCGTCTTCACCCAGCGGGCCCTCGAGCGGTTCATTTCTGGCGGCGCACAGCAGAGTGGCACTGAGACAGGCACTGAGACCAAGGTCTCGCTGGCCGAGGACACCCGGGGGCAGGCGGTGGAGGTACCAGAGTCCGACGCCCCGTTCGGGCCGGGATCGGCCGCCCCCGCCGAGAGCGGCGAGGCGCCGGAGGGCTATTCGATCAAGGGCAACACCAGCTCGATGAAGTACCACCCGCCGGAAAGCCGCTGGTACGAGCAGACGATCGCCGAAGTCTGGTTCGCCACGACTGACGACGCCGAGCGGGCGGGCTTCACCAGGGCGGGGTCGCGGACCGGCCGCGCCAAGGACGGCGCCGAGGGTGATGGCGGCGCAACCGGCGAGGAGGACGCCCCGTGAGCAACCTCTACAAGGACCACCGAGACGTGCTGATCTCTCCGGTGGTGAGCGAGAAGTCCTACGCGCTTCTCGACCAGAACAAGTACACGTTCCTGGTGCACCCGGACTCCAACAAGACGGAGATCAAGATCGCCGTCGAGAAGGTGTTCAACGTCAAGGTGACCAGCGTCAACACGGCCAATCGAGCGGGCAAGCGTCGCCGTACCAGCCAGGGGTGGGGCACTCGCCCCAACTCCAAGCGCGCGATCGTCAGCGTCGCCGAAGGCCAGCGCATCGACATCTTTGGGGGCCCGGTCTCCTGACCGGCAGCGACGAGGACTGAAGACTCATGGGAATCCGTAAGTACAAGCCGACGACGCCGGGTCGTCGTGGGTCGAGCGTCGCCGACTTCGCCGAGATCACCCGGTCGGAGCCAGAGAAGACGCTGGTGCGGCCGCTGCCCAAGAAGGGCGGTCGCAACAACCAAGGGCGCATCACGACCCGTCACCAAGGCGGTGGCCACAAGCGCGCCTACCGGGTCGTCGACTTCCGCCGCTACGACAAGGACGGCGTTCCCGCGAAGGTCGCCCACATCGAGTACGACCCCAATCGCACCGCTCGGATCGCTCTGCTCCACTACGCCGACGGCGAGAAGCGCTACATCATCGCGCCTAACGGTCTTCGGCAGGGGGGCACTGTCGAGAACGGCGCGGGCGCCGACATCAAGCCCGGCAACAACCTGCCGCTTCGCAACATCCCGGTCGGCACGACCGTCCACGCGATCGAGCTGCGTCCCGGGGGCGGGGCGAAGATCGGCCGGTCTGCCGGTGCGTCGGTCCAGCTCGTCGCTCGAGAGGGCAATCGCGCGCAGCTGCGGATGCCGTCGGGTGAGATGCGCTACGTCGACGTACGCTGCCGCGCCACGGTCGGCGAGGTCGGCAACGCCGAGCAGTCCAACATCAACTGGGGCAAGGCCGGACGGATGCGGTGGAAGGGCAAGCGGCCCACTGTCCGCGGCGTCGTCATGAACCCGGTCGACCACCCGCACGGTGGCGGCGAGGGCAAGACCTCAGGTGGTCGGCACCCGGTGTCGCCGTGGGGCAAGCCCGAGGGCCGGACGCGCAAGAGCAAGCCCAGCGACAAGATGATCGTTCGCCGCCGTAAGTCCGGCAAGCGCTGAGAAGGGTCAGACACCACATGCCACGCAGCCTGAAGAAGGGGCCGTTCGTCGACGACCACCTGCAGAAGAAGGTGGATCTGCAGAACGACAAGGGCACCAAGAACGTGATCAAGACCTGGTCGCGCCGGTCGATGATCGTCCCGGCCATGATCGGCCACACGATCGCCGTGCACGACGGCCGCAAGCACGTGCCGATCTTCGTCACGGACTCGATGGTCGGCCACAAACTCGGCGAGTTTGCGCCGACGAGGACCTTCCGCGGCCACGAGAAGGACGACCGCAAGAGTCGTCGCCGCTAAGCACCTGCGACCAACAGAGAGACGAGAGACAACGATGAGTGCAGTGGAGCGTAGGGGCATCAGCGCCCGGCGCGAGTCGCTGCTGGGCGACGAGCCCGGCGCGTTCGCCGTCGCACGCTTCGTGCGGGTCACCCCGATGAAGGCCCGTCGGGTCGTCGACATGGTGCGCGGGGCCCCCGTGGACCAGGCACTGGCTACCCTCGAGTTCGCGCCGCAGGCGGCGAGTCACCAGGTCTCGAAGGTGCTGCAGAGCGCGGTCGCGAACGCCACCACCGGTGAAGGGCTCGAGCGTGGTGACCTGGTGGTGACCAAGGCGATGGTCGACGAGGGACCGAGCTTGAAGCGCTTCCGAGCCAGAGCACAGGGCCGCGCATCCCGGATCACCAAGCGCACAAGCCACATCACGCTTGTCGTGCAGCCGACCGGCGCGGCAGCTCGCGAGACGAACGGAGGGACCCGCTGATGGGTCAGAAGGTCAACCCCAACGGGTTCCGGCTCGGTGTGTCCACCGATCACAAGAGCCGCTGGTACGCCGACAAGCTCTACCGCTCGTACGTCGGTGAGGACGTCGCCATCCGCAAGCTGCTCACCAAGGGCATGGACCGGGCCGGGATCAGCCGGGTGGAGATCGAGCGCACCCGTGACCGTGTGTCGGTCACGATCCACACAGCCCGGCCGGGCATCGTGATCGGCCGCCGCGGTGCCGAGGCCGACCGTATTCGCGAGGACCTCGAGAAGCTCACCGGCAAGCAGGTCAAGCTCAACATCCGCGAGGTGCTCAATCCCGAGGTGGATGCCCAGCTGGTGGCCCAGGGTGTCGCCGAGCAGCTGTCGAGCCGGGTCGCCTACCGCCGGGCGATGCGCAAGGCGATCCAGACGTCGATGCGCTCTGGCGCCAAAGGCATCCGCATTCAGTGCTCAGGGCGGCTGGGTGGCGCCGAGATGTCGCGGTCGGACTTCTACCGAGAGGGCCGCGTGCCGCTGCACACGCTGCGCGCCGACATCGACTACGGCTTCTACGAGGCCAAGACGACCTTCGGTCGGATCGGCGTGAAGGTCTGGATCTACAAGGGAGAGGTCGCCGGCACCCGCGCTGAGCGGGAGGCACAGGCGCTGGCGCTGGCGCAGGCAGGCAACCGGAGCCGGGCGACCCGGCGCCGCAGCGACGCGCCGCGCAGCGACGCGCCCCGCAGCGAGGGCTCGCGTCGGGACTTCGAGGGTGCGGCTGCCGGGTCGGCCGCATCGGCAAGCGGTACTGCGTCCCCGTCCACTGCAACCCAGACCGCTTCGAGCGCTCCGGCGGAACAGGAGGGCTGAAACCATGTTGATTCCCCGGCGGGTCAAGCACCGCAAGCAGCACCACCCCAAGCGGACCGGCTCGGCCAAGGGCGGAACAAAGCTCGCCTTCGGCGACTACGGCATCCAGGCCGTGGAGCGGTCCTACGTGACCAACCGACAGATCGAGTCCGCTCGTATCGCGATGACGCGGCATATCCGTCGTGGCGGGAAGGTCTGGATCAATATCTACCCGGACCGCCCGTTGACCAAGAAGCCGGCCGAGACGCGAATGGGCTCCGGCAAGGGCTCTCCGGAGTGGTGGATCGCCAACGTCAAGCCGGGCCGGATCATGTTCGAGCTGTCCGGGGTGCCGGAGGACGTCGCCCGTGAGGCACTGCGCCGGGCCATCCACAAGCTGCCGATGAAGTGCAAGTTCGTGAGCCGCGAGGCGGGTGAGTACTGATGAGTCCGACCAGTCCTTCAGAGCTGCGCCTCCTCGACGACGAGTCGCTGCGTGAGCGGCTGCTGGAGTCGAAGGAGGAGCTGTTCAACCTGCGCTTCCAGGCGGCCACCGGGCAGCTGGAGTCGCATGGGCGGCTGCGCTCCGTCCGGCATGACATCGCCCGCGTCTACACCATCTTGCGGGAGCGCGAGCTCGGCATCACCGAGCCGCCCAAGGCGGGCGAGGAAGACGAGCAGTGAGCGACCAGGAGAGCAGTGTGACATCACAGCAACAGGATTTCGCCGGGTCGGCGAGCCAAGCCCGCGGCAGCCGCAAGGTGCGGGAGGGCCTCGTCGTCAGCGACAAGATGGACAAGACCGTCGTGGTTTCTGTCGAGGACCGGGTCAAGCACGCCTTGTACGGCAAGGTGCTTCGCCGCACCAGCAAGCTCAAGGCGCACGACGAGCAGAACCAGTGCGGCATCGGCGACCGGGTCATGATCATGGAGACCCGGCCGCTCTCGGCGACCAAGCGTTGGCGGGTCGTCGAGGTCCTGGAGAAGGCCAAGTAAGAGGAGCATTGAGGTGATCCAGCAGGAGTCGCGACTGAAGGTCGCCGACAACACCGGCGCCAAGCAGATCCTCTGCATCCGGGTTCTCGGCGGCTCGGGTCGACGCTACGCGGGCATCGGTGACGTCATCGTGGCGACCGTGAAGGACGCCATCCCGGGCGGAAACGTCAAGAAGGGTGACGTCGTCAAGGCTGTCGTCGTGCGTACCGTCAAGGAGCGCCGTCGCCCCGACGGCTCCTACATCCGGTTCGACGAGAATGCCGCGGTGCTCCTGCGTCCGGACGGCGAGCCACGCGGCACCCGCATCTTCGGCCCGGTCGGCAGGGAGCTGCGTGAGAAGCGCTTCATGAAGATCATCTCGCTTGCACCGGAGGTTTTGTGACGATGGCAGCGAAGAACCAGTCTCGCCGAGGCCGCAACGTGACGATCAAGAAGGGCGACGTCGTCAGGGTCATCGCGGGCAAGGACAAGGGAGCCGAGGGCAAGGTCATCGGCGTGCTCGTCTCGGAGCGGCGCGTCCTTGTCGAAGGCGTCAACCGGATCAAGCGGCACACCAAGGTGACCAATGCCGGCGGACGTGGCGGCACCACCGGCGGCATCATCACGCAGGAGGCGCCCATCGACGCCTCGAACGTGATGCTGCTGGCGGAGGTCGACGGGAAGCGGGTGCCGACCCGGGTTGGCGCCAAGCGGGTCGATGCGACCAAGACGCGGAGCGACGGGTCGACGTACAGCCGGACGCGGAGCGTCCGGGTCGCCAGTCGCAACGGCGAGGAGATCTGATGACCACCGACACCACGACGCAGCCGACCACGCAGGAGCATCGGTCCCGGCCGGCTCCGCGGCTCAAGACCCGATACTTGGAGGAGATCCGCCCCGCGCTGCGCGAGGAGTTCGGATTCGCCAACGTGATGCAGGTGCCTCGGCTGACCAAGATCGTCGTCAACATGGGTGTCGGCGAGGCTGCCAGGGACTCCAAGCTCATCGAGGGCGCGGTCAAGGACCTCGCCACGATCACCGGTCAGAAGCCGCAGGTGACCCGGGCCCGCAAGTCGATCGCTCAGTTCAAGCTGCGCGAAGGCATGCCGATCGGCGCCCACACGACGCTGCGTGGTGCCCGGATGTGGGAGTTCCTTGACCGACTGCTCGCACTCGCGCTGCCCCGCATCCGCGACTTCCGTGGGTTGTCGCCGGCACAGTTCGACGGCCGTGGCAACTACACCTTCGGGCTCACCGAGCAGGTGATGTTCCACGAGATCGACCAGGACCGGGTCGACCGGCAGCGCGGGATGGACATCACGGTCGTCACGACGGCCACCACCGACGACGAGGGACGCTCGCTGCTGCGGCAGCTCGGCTTCCCGTTCGCAGAGCGATGAGGGACCACAGGAGAAGCAATGGCTAAGACAGCCCTGGTCGTCAAGGCGGCCCGCAAGCCGAAGTTCAAGGTTCGCGCCTACACCCGCTGCCAGCGCTGCGGGCGGCCGAAGTCGGTCTACCGCAAGTTCGGACTCTGCCGGATCTGCTTGCGGGAGATGGCCCACCGAGGCGAGCTGCCCGGCATCACCAAGTCCAGCTGGTAACCCTCGATGATGACCGAACCTGGAATCTGCCCAACCGCCGAAGGTCGGAGCGCGTGCCCCGAAACCACGGCAGAAAGTGACCGACGGCCATGACGATGACTGACCCGATCGCAGACATGCTGACGCGTCTGCGCAACGCCAACCAGGCGTACCACGAGACGGTGTCGATGCCCTACAGCAAGCTGAAGTCGGGGCTCGCCGAGATCCTCCAGCAGGAGGGCTACATCGGCTCTTGGCGCGTGGAGGAGCCCGCTGAGGGAGCCGTCGGCAAGACGCTGATCCTCTCGTTGAAGTACGGTCCGAGCCGGGAGCGTTCGATCGCCGGAGTACGGCGGATCAGCAAGCCCGGGCTGCGGGTCTACGCGAAGGCAACCGGCCTGCCGCGGGTCCTCGGTGGTCTGGGTGTGGCGATCATCTCCACGTCGACCGGTCTGCTGACCGATCGGCAGGCCAAGCAACGAGGCGTGGGCGGGGAAGTCCTCGCCTACGTCTGGTAGCCGGGTTCGAGGGAGGAGAGCAATGTCGAGAATCGGCAAGCTTCCCGTCGCCGTACCGTCGGGAGTCGACGTGACCGTCGACGGACAGACGGTCACTGTGAAGGGACCCAAGGGAACGTTGAGCCACACGGTGGCAACTCCGATCGTGGCGAGCCTCGACGACGGCGCGATCGTCGTCCGTCGACCCGACGACGAGCGGTCGAGCCGGTCGCTGCACGGGCTGTCGCGCACGCTGATCGCCAACATGGTGACCGGCGTCACCGAGGGCTACGAGAAGCGACTAGAGATCGTCGGAGTCGGCTACCGCGTCGTGCCCAAGGGCCCCACATCGCTGGAGTTCTCTCTGGGCTACAGCCACTCGATCACCGTCGACGCGCCGGAAGGCATCACGTTCACGGTGGAGGCCCCGACTCGGTTCGCCGTCCAGGGCATCGACAAGCAGGTGGTCGGCGAGGTCGCTGCGAACATCCGCAAGCTGCGCCGCCCCGAGCCGTACAAGGGCAAGGGCATTCGCTACGCCGGCGAGCAGATCCGGCGCAAGGTCGGAAAGGCAGGCAAGTAGTCATGGCTATCGCGCTCAGGGCCGCCAAGCACATGTCGGCCCGAACCGCCTCCCGGGTCCGCCGGCAGGCGCGCGGGCGGAAGAAGGTCCAGGGGTCGGCGGAGCGTCCGCGCCTGGTCGTCAGCCGGTCCAACCGGCACGTCTTCGTCCAGGTCGTCGACGACGGCGCCGGACGGACGCTTGCCTCCGCCAGCACCATGGAGCCGGATCTGCGCTCCCTTTCCGGCGACAAGACCGCCAAGGCTCGCAAGGTCGGCCAGCTCCTCGCCGAGCGAGCCCGGGCAGCCGGTGTTGAGACTGTGGTCTTCGACCGGGCGGGCAACAAGTACCACGGTCGGGTCGCGGCCCTCGCCGAGGGCGCCCGCGAAGGTGGCCTGGACTTTTGAGCACATCGACCCAATCGCGAGAGAGAAGGTAGTGGTAATGACCGGACCCCAGCGCCGCAGCAGCGGTGCCGGCTCCGACCGGCGCGGCCGCGACGACCGTCGTGGCTCGGCAGCTGAGAAGACGGCATACCTCGAGCGAGTCGTGGCGACCAACCGGGTCGCCAAGGTCGTCAAGGGCGGTCGCCGGTTCAGCTTCACCGCGCTGGTCGTGGTCGGAGACGGCGACGGCACTGTCGGCGTCGGCTACGGCAAGGCCAAGGAGTTCCCGGCTGCCATCGCCAAGGGCGTCGAGGAAGCGAAGAAGGCGATGTTCAAGGTGCCGCGCATCCAGGGCACGATCCCGCACTCGGTACAGGGAGAGCGGGCCGCTGGGGTCGTGCTGCTCCGCCCGGCGGCGCCCGGTACCGGCGTCATCGCCGGTGGCCCGGTGCGCGCCGTCCTCGAGTGCGCCGGGATCCACGACGTGCTGAGCAAGTCCCTGGGCTCGTCCAACGCGATCAACGTAGTGAATGCAACTGTTGCGGCGCTCCAGATGTTGAAGGAGCCGGAGACCGTTGCGGCGCAGCGCGGCCTCACCGTCGAGCAGGTGGCGCCGGCGGCGCTGCTGCGCGCCCGGGCAGGAGCGAACGAGTGATGGCGAGGCTGAAGGTCCAACAGATCCGGTCCGGCATCGGCCGCAAGCAGAACCAGCGAGAGACGCTGCGCAGCCTCGGGCTGAAGCGGATCGGCGACGTGGTCGTCAAGGAGGACCGGCCGGAGATCCGGGGAATGCTGGCGACCATTCCGCACCTTGTCGTCGTGGAGGAGGTCGACTGACATGACACTCAAGCTTCATCACCTGCGTCCCGCAGCCGGGTCCAGGACCGCGCGCACCCGCGTCGGTCGTGGAGAGGGCAGCAAGGGCAAGACCGCCGGGCGCGGCACCAAGGGCAGCATGGCCCGCAGGTCCGTGCCGGCCTGGTTCGAGGGCGGCAACCTGCCGCTGCACATGCGGCTGCCGAAGGTGAAGGGTTTCAACAGCCCCTTCAAGACGCCTTTCCAGGTGGTCAACCTCGACAAGCTCTCCGAGCTCTACCCCGACGGGGGGACCGTGACGCCGGAGGATCTGGCAGCCAAGGGTGCCGTGCGCAAGGGTCTCCCGGTCAAGGTGCTCGGCGCCGGCGATGCCTCGGCTGTTCTTCAGGTGAGCGCACACGCCTTCTCGGCGACGGCGCGGGACAAGATCCTGGCCGCCGGCGGGGACGTCACCGAGCTGTGAGCCGTGGCGACGGCAGCCGGGTCGCGGAGGCCTGACGAGGTGCTCAGGGGTCTCGTTTCGGCAGGCCCCGGGCTGTTATTGTCCCTGGCAACGCGGGCCGAGCGTCCGCAGCCTCTGCGGTACCGCAACAAGACGTCTCCCCGTTGGGGGATTGCTGGGAGGACCTGGTGCTAAGCGCCTTCGTCAACGCATTCCGGACACCGGACCTGCGGCGCAAGCTGCTGTTCGTCCTCTTCATCATCGCGCTGTTCCGGCTCGGGTCAACGATCCCGGCGCCGGGTGTCGACTACGTCAAGGTCCACCAGCTCATCGGTGAGGGTGGGGCTCAGCAGAGCCTGTTGGGTCTGGTCAACCTGTTCTCCGGTGGAGCGCTGCTGAAGCTGACCGTCTTCGCGCTGGGAATCATGCCGTACATCACGGCGAGCATCATCCTCCAGCTGCTGACGGTGGTGATCCCGCGCCTGGAGACCCTCAAGAAGGAGGGCCAGGCCGGAACCGCCAAGATCACCCAGTACACCCGCTACCTGACCCTGGGACTGGCGATCCTGCAGTCGACCGGCATCGTCGCGCTGGCCCGCAGCGGTGAGCTGTTGGGAGGCAGCGGCAACGGCTCGCTGCTCATCGACGACAAGCTGTCGACGATGGTCCTCGTCGTGATCACGATGACTGCCGGAACGGCCACGATCATGTGGCTCGGCGAGCTGATCACCGAGCGCGGCATCGGCAACGGCATGTCGATCCTGATCTTCACATCGGTGATCTCGGCATTCCCCAGTGCGTTGTGGAACATCAAGAACTCCCAGGGCTGGAGCGTCTTCGCGATCGTGATCCTGCTCGGCCTCGCGATCATCGCTGCCGTTATCTTCATGGAGCAGGCTCAGCGCCGCATTCCCGTCCAGTACGCCCGGCGGATGGTGGGACGGAAGATGTTCGGCGGTACGTCGACGTACATCCCCTTGAAGATCAACCAAGCGGGCGTGATCCCGGTCATCTTCGCCAGCAGCCTGCTCTACCTGCCGGCGCTGGCGTCACAGTTCCATCCCAATGCGTCGTGGTCGACCTGGGTGCAGCTCAACCTCGTCAAGGGTGACCACCCGATCTACATGCTCATCTACTTCCTGCTGAACGTGTTCTTCACGTACTTCTATGTGGCGATCACGTTCAACCCCGAGGAAGTCTCCGACAACATGAAGAAGTACGGCGGCTTCGTGCCGGGCATCCGTGCTGGTCGTCCTACCCAGGACTACCTGTCTTATGTCTTGTCACGGATCACGTTCCCGGGGTCGCTGTACCTGGGCATCGTCGCGCTGGTGCCACTGATCGCGCTGGTACTGGTCAACGCCAACCAGAACTTCCCCTTCGGCGGCACCTCGCTGCTGATCATGGTGGGGGTCGGCCTGGACACCATCAAGCAGATCGAGAGCCAGCTGCAGCAGCGGCACTACGAAGGATTCCTGCGCTGATGCGCGTGGTGCTGGTCGGGGCTCCTGGGGCCGGCAAGGGCACCCAGGCCAAGTTCCTGGCCGAGCACTACGACATCCCACAGATTTCCACCGGAGACATCTTCCGCGCCAACATCGCAGCCAAGACCGAGCTCGGGACACAGGCCAAGGGCTACATGGATGCCGGCGAGCTGGTGCCCGACGACCTCACGATCGAGATTGTGGGTGACCGGCTGGCCAAGCGCGATGCGGCCGCCGGCTTCCTGCTCGACGGCTTTCCGCGGACGGTGCCGCAGGCGGAGGCTCTTGACGAGATGCTCGCCAACCTCGAGACGCCGCTCGATCTCGTCCTGGAGCTTCAGGTCGACGAGGCAGAGGTCGTCCGCCGGCTCTCCGGTCGCCGTACCTGCCGCAACTGTGGCCTCGTCTGGCACGTCGAGTTCGACCGCCCATCGAAGCCGGGCGTGTGCGACTCGTGCGGAGGCATGCTCTTCCAACGTGACGACGACCTTCCAGACACCATCCGTCGGCGGCTGGAGGTCTACGAGGAGCAGACCGCGCCGCTGGTCGGCTACTACGACAAGGCGGGCATTTTGCGCTCGGTCGTCGCGACCGGACCGGTTGACGAGGTGACCAAGCGCGCGATCACCGCGCTGGAGTCGGTGCAGCGATGATTCCCTCCCGCGACCGGGAGGGTGCGGGCCGTGTTCGGTGACCGGCGGCTCGAGGTGAAGACCCCCGAGCAGATCGCGGTGATGCGTGAGGCCGGCCTGGTTGTGGCCCGGACGCTCGAGGTGCTGCGCTCCGCAGTGGCGGCCGGGGTCACCACGGCAGAGCTCGATGCGCTCGCGGAGGAGACGATCCGTGCCAGTGGAGCGACGCCGAACTTCCTCGGCTACCACGGCTACCCGGCCTCGATCTGCACGTCGGTCAACGACGAAGTCGTGCACGGCATCCCCAGCAAGCGTCGGTTGGCCGAGGGTGACCTGATCTCGCTTGACTGCGGGGCGATCGTGGACGGTTGGCATGGCGACGCCGCCATCACCGTCCCGGTGGGGACGGTAGGCCCGGATCTCGTCGAGCTGATGCGCGTCTGTGAGGAAGCGCTCTGGCAAGGCATGGCGGCCGCCACGATTGGCGGGCGGGTGAGCGATATCTCGCACGCCGTCGAGAGCTACGTCCGATCGCAGGGGGGCTACGGCGTCGTCGAGGACTATGTCGGCCACGGCATCGGCTCTGCTATGCATCTGCCGCCGAACGTGCCGAACTACGGCCGGCCGGGCCGTGGGCCGCGGCTGGTCCCCGGCCTCGCGCTCGCCGTCGAGCCGATGATCACAATGGGCTCCATCGAGACCCGCACCCTGGATGACGAGTGGACCGTGGTGACTGCCGACGGACGCCTGTCGGCACACTTCGAGCACTCGTTCACGTTGACCGACCAGGGAACGCTCGTGCTGACCGCCCTTGATGGCGGCGCAGCGCGGCTCGACGCGCTCGGCGTCGCCTGTGCGGTCGGATAGGTGGCACGAGCGCGCCTGGCCGGTCGACGAGGGGGACCTGGTCGACCGTGGCGGTCGATTTCTCGATTCGCGGGCGCTCGCGTAGACTTGCCTGTCGGCCCATTGGGTCTGTTCTCGTGTGCTTTGCGCCATCCCAGCGGAAGTTGGCGGTGCCCGGCGTGCGGGATTGATTGGGTCGACCTCGCAGTACGAGATCGTCTTGCTTCACGCTCCCGTCTGCCCCGGCCGTCCGCACCGACGGCGCACCGCCAGCCTGCAAGCCAACGGATAGTGGAGGACATGCCGAAGAAGGAAGGGGTCATCGAGATCGAGGGCACCGTCGTCGAAGCGCTTCCCAACGCGATGTTTCGGGTGGAGCTCAACAACGGACACAAGGTCCTCGCTCATATCAGCGGCAAGATGCGCCAGCACTACATCCGGATCCTCCCCGAGGACCGCGTGGTGGTCGAGCTCTCGCCGTACGACCTCACTCGCGGACGCATCGTTTACCGCTACAAGTGACCGAACAGAACGAGTGACAGGAAGCCGACGGAGAGCTCGATGAAGGTCAACCCGAGCGTGAAGAAGATCTGTGACAAGTGCAAGGTGATTCGGCGTCACGGCCGGGTCATGGTGATCTGCGAAAACCCCCGGCACAAGCAGCGCCAGGGTTGATCGCTCTCACCCCGAGCGGCGGCCACCAGCCGACGCTCACCTCCCAGCAGCGTGACCGCTCGTCGGTTCCCGGCTCGCGCCGGCGGCTCGACGCCACCCCCGGATCGAAGGCCGGGGCCTTGCGGTCGGCGAGGGTACGGCGACAGCCGGCCCTCGTTGCGACCGCCAAGGACGCGTCACGCGACACACCTTCGACGGACGAAAGGTTCGATGCCTGATGGCACGCCTCGTCGGTGTGGACCTGCCGCGCGACAAGCGGCTCGAGGTCGCACTCACCTACATCTACGGAATCGGCAGGACCCGCTCGCTGGAGGCCCTGAAGGCCACCGGGGTCAGCCCCGACATGCGCGTTCATGAGCTCGGTGACGACGAGCTCGTGAAACTGCGCGACTACATCGAAGGCAACTTCCAGGTCGAAGGTGACCTGCGCCGGGAGATCACCGCCGACATCCGGCGCAAGGTCGAGATCGGCAGCTATCAGGGCCGGCGTCACCGCCAGGGCCTGCCGGTGCGCGGTCAGCGGACCAAGACCAACGCGCGGACCCGGAAGGGCCCGAAGCGCACCGTCGCCGGCAAGAAGAAGGCAACGAAGTGACGGACACATCGCCAACCGCTAGGAGCTGCTGAGCATGCCTGCCAAGTCACGCGCCGCGGGCGCGAAGAAGGTCCGCCGCAAGGAGCGCAAGAACGTCGTTGCCGGCCAGGCGCACATCAAGAGCACGTTCAACAACACGATCATCACCATCACCGACCCTTCGGGTGGCGTGATCTCCTGGGCGAGCGCCGGCACGGTCGGCTTCAAGGGCTCGCGCAAGTCGACCCCGTTCGCGGCGCAGATGGCCGCCGAGGCTGCCGGTCGACGCGCCATGGAGCACGGAATGAAGAAGATCGACGTGTTCGTCAAGGGACCCGGCTCCGGTCGGGAGACCGCGATCCGCTCGCTCGGCGCGGTCGGCCTCGAGGTCGGCACGATCCAAGACGTCACCCCCAGCCCGCACAACGGATGCCGCCCCCCCAAGCGGCCCCGCGTCTAAGCCCGAGTAGCGAAGGAGACCGAGCGACCATGGCCCGCTACACCGGACCCATGACGAAGAAGTCCCGTCGGCTGGGCGTTGACCTGATCGGCGGCGACATCGCCTACGAGCGGCGTCCCTACCCGCCCGGCCAGCACGGCCGTGGTCGGGTCAAGGAGTCGGAGTACCGCAACCAGCTGATGGAGAAGCAGAAGGCTCGCTACACCTACGGCGTGCTGGAGAAGCAGTTCCGGCGCTACTACCAGGAGGCGAACCGCAGGCCCGGCAAAACCGGCGACAACCTGCTGCAGATGCTGGAGGCGCGGCTCGACAACGTCGTCTACCGGGCCGGCCTGGCCCGCACTCGTCGACACGCCCGGCAGCTCGTCGTACACGGGCACTTCCGGGTCAACGGAATCAAGGTCGACATCCCGTCCTACCAAGTGGCTGCCCACGACGTGATCGACGTCAAGGAGCGCTCGGTGGAGACGACTCCGTTCATCATCGCGCGCGAGACGCTCGGTGAGCGGGTCGTTCCGGCCTGGCTCGAGGTAATCCCAGGCAAGCTGCGGATCCTGGTCCACCAGCTGCCGGTGCGAGCCCAGATCGACGTGCCCGTCCAAGAGCAACTGATCGTCGAGTACTACTCAAAGAAGTAACGCCGCGCCGGGCGTCCGACCCGGTGCAAACGAGCTGCGTCGTCAAATGGCGGTCGACGCAGGAAGGAAGTAACCGTGCTCATCGCACAACGTCCCACCCTGTCCGAAGAAGTCGTCGACGAGTTCCGCTCTCGGTTCATGATCGAGCCGTTGGAGCCCGGCTTCGGCTACACCCTCGGCAACTCGCTTCGCCGCACTCTGTTGTCATCGATCCCGGGAGCGGCAGTCACGTCGATCCGGATCGACTCGGTGCTGCACGAGTTCTCGACGATCCCCGGCCTCACCGAGGACATCACCGAGATCATCCTCAACCTCAAGCAGCTCGTCGTCTCGTCCGAGCAGGACGAGCCAGTGACGATGTACCTGCGCAAGCAAGGGGCCGGCGAGATCAGTGCGGCCGATATCGCGCCGCCCGCGGGGGTCGAGGTGCACAACCCCGACCTGGTCCTCGGCCACCTCAACGACAAGGGCAAGCTCGACATGGAGCTCGTGGTCGAGCGTGGCCGCGGCTACGTGTCGGCGGTCCAGAACAAGAGCGCTGACGCGGAGATCGGGCGGATCCCTGTCGACTCGATCTACTCACCGGTGCTCAAGGTGACCTACAAGGTCGAGGCGACCCGCGTCGAGCAGCGCACGGACTTCGACCGGCTGATCATCGATGTCGAGACCAAGCCTTCGATGGCGCCCCGGGATGCTCTCGCTTCGGCGGGCAAGACCCTGGTCGAGCTCTTCGGTCTCGCCCGCGAGCTCAACGTCGAGGCCGAGGGCATCGACATCGGCCCGTCGCCGGTCGACGAGCAGCTCGCTGCCGATCTCGCGCTCCCGGTGGAGGACCTCCAGCTGACGGTGCGGTCCTACAACTGCCTCAAGCGCGAGGGCATTCACACTGTCGGCGAGCTGTTGTCGCGCAGCGAGCAGGACCTGCTCGACATCCGCAACTTCGGCTCCAAGTCGATCGACGAGGTGAAGGCCAAGCTTGCCGAGATGGGCCTGTCGCTCAAGGACAGCGCGCCCGGATTCGACCCGAGCGTCGTCGTGGACACCTTCGACGACGACGACACCACCTACGCCGAAGACGAGCAGTACTGATCCGCGAAGACCGATAGGAGATCTTCATGCCGACCCCCAGCAAGGGACCGCGGCTCGGCGGGAGCCCGGCGCACCAGCGGGCGATCCTGGCGAACCTCGCGACGAGCCTCTTCGAGCACGGCGCGATCACCACGACCGAGGCCAAGGCCCGTCGGCTGCGGCCGTTCGCCGAGCGGCTGATCTCCAAGGCCAAGCGTGGCGACCTCCACAACCGTCGGCAGGTGCTGGCGGTTATTCGCGACAAGAGCGTCGTGCACGTGCTCTTCACCGAGATCGGACCGCGCTACGTCGAGCGGCCGGGCGGCTACACCCGGATCACCAAGATCGGTCCCCGCAAGGGCGACAACGCGCCGATGGCCGTGATCGAGCTGGTCCAGGAGGAGAGCAAGTCCCGTTCGCGGGGCCGCGCAGGCGTGGACGGCACCAGGTCGACGCCCGGGCGACCGGCCAAGAAGGCAGCCACGCCGGTGGTCGACGACTCGGTGGAGCCGGCCGAGGCGACCGTCGACACCGACGCGGTGCTCGCCGACGATGCCGGACTGGAGGACGGCCCGGTCACTGAGGCAGCCGAGCCGGCCCCCGAGCCGGCAGAAGATGCGACTGCCGACGCCGACGTCGAGGAACAGGTCGAGCAGGACGCCGAGGCCGACACCGAAGCCGCCGCCGAGGTCGACGGCGAGAGCGCGGAGTCCGGCGGCGAGGAGCCCAAGCCCTAGGCCACGCACCCCTCGGCTTGGTGGCTACGGGCGGCGAACGTCGGCCAGCGGGGTGTCTCGGTCGGCGAGCTTGTCGACGTCGACCGGCGTCTTGCTGAGGATCAGCGCCTTGATGTCGTCGATGACGTCCCACACGTTGACATTCATGCCGGCCAGTACTCGATCGCTGTCGTCGAGCCAGAACGCGATGAACTCGCGGGTCTCCAGAGGCCCACGGGTCACCACGCGGGCGTAGCTGCCGGGCGCTGCATGACCGACGTACTCCATGCCGAGGTCGAACTGGTCGGTGAAGAAGTACGGCAGCTCGGTGTACGGCGAGTGCTTGCCCAGCATCGTTGCGGCCGCGGCAGCCGGCTGGTTGAGGGCGTTCGCCCAGTGCTCGACCCGGATCCGGCTGCCCAGCACCGGATGATCCTGGTTGGCGATGTCGCCGGCAACGACGATGTCCGGATTGCTCGACTGCAGCGCCTCGTCGACCAGCACACCGTTGTCGAGATCGAGGCCAGCGCTCTCGGCGAGGTCGAGGTTCGGGGTGGCGCCGACGCCGACGAGCACGGCGCTCGCTTCCACCCAGGTCCCGTCGTGTAGCCGCACACCGGTCACCACGCTGTCGTTTGCAGTGATCTCTGCGACCTTGGCCCCGAGCTGGAACTCCACCCCATGGTCGCGATGAAGATCGAGGAAGACGCGCCCGAGCTCGGGGCCCAGGACGGCGGACAGCGGCAGGTCGGCGGCCTCGAGGACCGTCACGTCGCAGCCCTTGCTTCGAGCGTTGGCGGCAACCTCCATGCCGATCCAGCCGCCGCCGATGACCGCCAGCGATCCTTGCCGCTCGAGGACCTCCTTGATCTTGTCGGAGTCCTCGATCCTTCGCAGTGTCAGCACACCGTGCGCGGAGGCTCCGGGCAGCGGCAGCTGCCGGGCACTCGATCCCGTCGCCAGCAGCAGCTTGTCGTACTCAAGGCGCGAGCCGTCCACGAGCTCGACGGTCTTTGCGGCCGCGTCGACTCCGGTGGCCGCCTTGCCGAGCCGCAGGTCGACGGAGTTGTCGGCGTACCACTGCTCGTCGTGGACACGCAGGTCGTCAACGCCGGCCGAGCCGGCGAGATAGTCCTTGGAGAGCGGCGGGCGTTCGTACGGGAGATGCTCCTCATCTCCTACCAACGCCAGTTGCCCGTCGTAGCCGGCGTCGCGAAGCGCTTCGGCTGCCTTCGCGCCGGCTAGTCCTCCGCCCACGATGACGAACTTGGTATCGGAGCTCATCTCGCCGTCCTTCTGCGTCAGCGCATGACGCCGGTCAGTGCCAGGAATTCTTGCCTACACCGCGGATCTGTCCGCAACAAGCCTTGCAGTGCCGAGGTGACCGTCGTCGAGCCGTGTGCGCGCACACCCCGCAGCACCATGCAGCTGTGCTCGGCCTCGATCACGACCCCGACACCCTTCGGGGACAGCTGTTCTTGCAGCCAGCCGGCGACCTGGGTGGTGAGGCGTTCTTGCACCTGCGGCCGAGAGGCGAACTGTTCGACGACCCGGGCGAGCTTGCTCAGGCCGAGGATCCGCCTGCCGGGCAGGTAGCCGACGTGCGCGGTCCCGACGAACGGCAACAGGTGGTGCTCACAGACCGAGCGCATCGGGATGGAGCGGGCGACAACCAGCTCGTCGTACTGCTCGTCGTTGGGAAACGTCGTCAGTTGGAAGGGCCGAGGACGAAACAGCTCGGCATAGGCCCGGACCATCCGCCGGGGTGTTCCCCGCATCGACTCTCCCTCGAGGTCGATGCCGAGGGCGCGCAGCAGTTCTCCGGCCGCTCGCTCCGCCGCCTCGGCATCGACTCCCCCGGGGTGAGCGACAAGGTCGGGCCGAGGGTGGTGTCCGACGGCATGCAACGTCGGCTGAGACTCGTGCGGATCGAGTTCGTCGACCGGCTCGGACAGCAGACCACTCGACATCGGGGCTCCTTGGGCTCGGTGAGTTTCACTAGTAAGTATTGGTGATTTGGTCGGCACGGTCAAGACCCGGCGGAGAGCGACAGCCAACATTGGCGTATCGCCTAGTCGTATTGGCGCTATAGTCAGAGGCATGGCAGTCGTCGAGCCGGAGGCCTCGATCCACGCCGTCGCGGCGCTCGACGACGAGCTCCGCGCTCGGATGTATCACTACGTACGGCGAGCGGCCAGGCCGGTGACCCGCGAAGAGGCCGCTGAGGTCGTCGGCATCTCGCGCAAGCTCGCCGCCTTCCATCTGGACAAGCTGGTGGCTGTCGGCATGCTTCGCGCCTCCACTGCCCCGGGCCCCCGCTCCGGGCGCGTCGGCCGGGCGCCCAAGGTCTACGAAGTCGCCGACACCGGTGTGTCGGTGGCTATCCCCGCGCGGGCACACGACGTGATCGGGACGATCCTGATCGACGCGATCACCGACAGGCGCAGCGACGAGACAGCCGAGGCGGCGCGCACTCGGGTGGCCTACGAGCATGGCGGCACGCTGGCGGCGAGCGCGGAGCGGACGCCGACAAGGGGCCGACTCGGCCCCGAGCGGGCGCTCACCGCGACCGAGCAGGCGCTCGACGAGTTCGGCTACGAGCCCTATCGGGCTCAGCCGGACCGGCTGCGGCTGCGGAACTGCCCGTTTCACCCGCTGACCGCCCGGGCACCCCAACTCGTGTGCGGGATCAACCTGGCGTTCCTCGACGGCTTCCTGTCCGGGCTCGGCGCAGGCTGCCTCGACGCGGACCTGCGGCCGCAGCCGGGCGAGTGCTGTGTCGAGATCCGGCCGAGGCCCCGTTCCACCAGCTGAGCGCTGGTGAGCGGCCCGGCCGACAATGGGCCGGTGGAGCAGCCCGGCGACGACCACTCTCACGGCCAGTCCGACGCCGTACGCCTACGACTCGATGTGAGCTATGACGGCGGCGGCTTCTCCGGGTGGGCGGTGCAGCCCGGTCGCCGTACTGTTCAGGGCACGCTCGAGGCGGCTCTCGGTGTGGCCCTGCAGATCCCGCCGCCGCGGTTGACAGTCGCTGGGCGCACAGATGCCGGGGTGCACGCCCGTGGCCAGGTGTCTCACCTCGACGTACCGGCAGCGGCGGCAGAGACTCTCGAGCCGGCAGTTCTCGTCCGCCGACTCGCCCGGCTGCTTCCCGACGACGTCCGCGTACGTCGAGCACTGGTCGTCTCCACGGACTTCGACGCCAGGTTCGCTGCGCTGGCCCGCTGCTATGCCTACCGAATCTGCACCGACCTGGCGGCCCTGGACCCGATCAGACGCCATGACGTGCTGGCGTGGCCGCGGCCGCTGGACGTCTCGGTGATGAACGCGGCCGCCGCTCTCCTCGTCGGCGAGCATGACTTCGTGGCCTTTTGCCGGCAGCGGCCTGGTGCCGGCACTGTGCGGGAGGTGCTCGAGCTCTGCTGGACCGCCGACGGCGACCGGCTCTGCTGCCGGGTTGTGGCCGACGCGTTCTGCCATCAGATGGTGCGGTCGGTCGTCGGAGCGCTGGTGATGGTCGGCCAGGGCGGCCGCGAGCCGTCGTGGATACAGGCGCTGCTGGACTCCCGGAGCCGTGACTCGGCGGTGCGGGTGCTGCCACCGCATGGTCTGACGCTGGAGGAGGTGCGCTATCCGCCGGCCCCGGATTGGGCGGCCAGGGTGGCGACGACCAGGTCCGCCCGGCCGATGCCATCGCCCGGATGACAAGCCACCGGCTGAGGTCCATGCTGAGACCAGACGCAGCGGTGCGGCGCGAGCGAAGGCGGGGCTGGTAAGCGCGTGGGTGAGCACTACTTCTCCGCCGACCCGACCTCCGCTGAGGTACGCCACCCCGTGACGATTTCCGCGTGGGGCCGACAGCTGGCGCTGCAGACCTCCTCCGGCGTTTTCGCGGCGGGGCGGCTCGACGCCGGTACGGCGGTGTTGTTCCGGGAGGCCTGGCCGCCGGCGCGACCCGGCACCTTCCTCGACCTCGGCTGCGGATACGGCGTCATCGCGTGCGCGCTGGCGAGCGCGGTGCCCCAGGCCGCGGTGTGGGCAGTCGATGTCAACGAGCGGGCGCTGCGGCTGTGCCGGGACAACGCCGAGGCCTTGGGTGTCGGTCCCCGGGTCACCGTCGCGCGCCCCGATGAGGTCCCAGCCGGTGTCGAGTTCGACGAGATCTGGTCAAACCCGCCGATTCGGGTCGGCAAGCAGGCGCTGCACGACCTGCTGCTGCACTGGCTCGGCCGGTTGGCGCCGGCCGGCCGGGCGCTGCTCGTCGTCGGCAAGAACCTCGGAGCCGACTCGCTGCAGCGGTGGCTCAGCACCCAGGGATTTCAGTGCGAGCGACTGGCGTCGGCGAAGGGCTTTCGCGTGCTCGAGGTGCGCCGGCCCTGACCGGCCGGCCAGCGTCGTGGCTGTGCCGTTTGCCGAGCAGGACTGCGGGTAAGGGCTGTGCATCCACTGCAGTACCGGTTCGATCCCGGCCCGTGGTTTCGGTGCCGGCTGAGGAGAAGCCGATGTCTGACGACATGATCAGCGTGCTCGTGCACGACCACAACGAGGTCAAGGAACTGTTCCAGCAGATCGAGCAGGCGACCGACGCGGATACCCGCCGAACGCTGGCAGACCGGGTGACCGCTGAGCTCGTCCGCCACTCTGTCGCTGAGGAGATGTATCTCTACCCCTCCGCCAGAGACGTGCTTCCCAACGGCGACCAGCTGGCCGACCAGGAGATCGAGGAGCATGCGGAGGCCGAGCAGCTGCTCAAGCAGTGGGAGGGCATGGACGGCGACGACCCGCAATTCATGGCGATCTTCCGCCAGATGAGCTCCGCCGTGCTCGAGCACATCGAGGAGGAAGAAGGACAGTTGTTCCCCGAGCTCCGTCAGCACCTGTCCGGTGAGCAGATGGAGGAGCTTGGTGGGAAGATCGAGCAGGCCAAGAAGATCGTTCCGACCCGGCCGCATCCGTCGGCGCCTGACACCCCACCGCTCAACAAGCTGCTGGGTCCCGGCGCTGGCCTCGTCGACCGGATCCGGGACAAGCTCAGCGGTCGGTCCACTGGCTGACCGTCCACGGGAAGGACGTGCCGGATGGGTCGCGACGACACGGAAGAGTCCGAGGAGACCCAGAAGGAGCGTATCGAGCGCAACTGGGACCAGCTGCTACAGGAGCTGCGCGTCACGCAGACCGGCGTCCAACTGCTCACCGGCTTCCTGCTGACGCTGCCCTTCCAGCAACGTTTCCTGACGCTCACGCCGATCGAGCGGACCGTGTACATCGCGACCACCTCGGCCGCCGCGTTGGCGGCGGCGTTCATCATCGCTCCGGTCGCCTTCCACCGGCTGTTGTTCCGCCAGCACGTCAAGGAACGGCTGGTCGGTGCTGCGCACCTGTCCGCCGGCGTGGGGCTGTGTGGTCTGGCGCTGGCGGTGGTCGGCGTCGTGTGGATCATCTTCGACGTCGTCTGGGGAAGCGTCGCCTCGACGGTCGCCAGTGCCATCACCTTCACGGTGTTCCTGGTCTTGTGGGTCGGCGTGCCGCTCGTGCTGGGACGTGATCGGGTGCCAGCCATGGTCGGCAGGCGGTCATGACCAGCGACGTCGACGCCGTGGTCGTCGGGCTCGGCCCGGGTGGGGAGGCGGCTGCGACCAAGCTCGCGGAGGCCGGCCTGCGCGTCGTTGGGGTTGAAGAGCGGCTGGTCGGCGGTGAGTGCCCGTACTACGGCTGCGTGCCGAGCAAGATGATGATCCGCGCGGCCAACGCGCTAACGGAGTCCCGACGGGTGGCCGACCTGGCCGGTCGGGCCGTCACCGAGCCGGACTGGTCCCCAGTCGCCGTACGCATCCGAGACGAGGCGACCGACGACTGGGACGACACCGTGGCGGTCGAACGGCTGGAGCGGGCCGGCGTCGAGGTCGTCCACGGCCACGGCAGGCTGGCCGGTCCGCGCCGGGTCGAGGTAGCCGGCCGGCTGATCGAGGCGAGCCGCGGGGTCATCCTCAACCCGGGCACGGCTCCGGCGGTCCCACCGATCAGTGGGCTCGCGGAGTCGCCGTACTGGACCAACCGTGACGCGATGCGCGTCGAGACGCTGCCCGCGTCGCTCGCCGTGATCGGCGGGGGAGCCATCGGTCTGGAGCTGGCGCAGGCGTTCGCCAGGTTCGGGGTGCGGGTCAGTGTCGTGGAGGTGGCCGATCGGCTGCTGGCAGTCGAGGAGCCGGAGTCCAGCGCACTGCTGACCGAGGTGCTCGGGCGGGAGGGCATCCAGGTCCTCGTCGGCGTGACGGTGAAGAGCGTCGCGTACGACGACGGGCGGTTCACGATCAGTGTGGACGACCAGGTGCTCCACGCCGACAAGCTGCTCGTCGCGGCCGGTCGCCGACCGAACCTCGGCGACATCGGACTGGAGACCGTCGGCCTGGACCCGCGCTCGCGTGCCGTCGAGACCGACGGCCGGATGCGGGCAACCGATGGCCTGTGGGTGATCGGCGATGTCACCGGCAAGGGCGCCTTCACCCACATGTCGATGTACCAGAGCGCCGTCGCAGTGCGGGACGTTTTGGGCCAGCCGGGGCCGGAGGCCGACTACCGGGCCGTGCCCCGGGTGACGTTCACCGACCCCGAGGTGGGTGCGGTCGGGTTGACGGAGCAACAGGCACGCGAGGCGGCGATCAACGTGCGCACGGCGGTGACCGAGCTGCCGTCGTCGACCCGCGGATGGATCCACAAGGTGGGCAACGAGGGGCTGATCAAGCTGGTCGAAGACGCCGACCGCGGGGTCCTCGTCGGGGCTACGTCGATCGGTCCTACCGGTGGCGAGGTGCTGAGCGCTCTCGCGGTCGCGGTGCACGCGGAGGTTCCCACCGAGTCGCTGCGCTCGATGATCTACGCCTACCCCACCTTCCACCGCGCCATCGAGGACGCCCTCACCCACCTCTAAACCCCCGCCGAGACGGCGCCAACGCACCGGTTGTGCCGGCGTGCCGGTGCAGTGGTGCCGCTTCGGCAGCCGAAAACCACATGCAGAGCGCTTGCGTGGTCGGGGAGGATGGGACCTCGTGGGTCACGTCGATGTCGCTGGAGTCCGGTTCGAGCTGCCTGATGGCAGGGTGCTGCTCGACGACGTCTCCTTCCGCGTTGGCGAAGGAGCCAAGGTCGCACTGGTCGGCGCCAACGGAGCCGGCAAGACGACGCTGCTGCGCATCGTCACCGGCGAGCTGACCCCCCACGCCGGTGCCGTCACCCGGTCGGGTGGCCTCGGCGTGATGGCGCAGATGGTCACCCAGGTCAACGCCGGCATGACCGTCCAGGACCTCTTGCTGTCGGTCGCGTCACGCCGTGTTCGTGCAGCCGCGGAGCTGGTCGACCGGTCCGAGCTGGACATGATGGAGACCGACGACGAGAAGAGCCAGATGCGCTACGCCGAGGCGCTCGCGGAGTGGGCCGACGCCGGCGGCTACGACGCCGAGGTTCTGTGGGACGTCTGTACGACGACCGCGATCGGTGTTCCCTACGACCGCGCCAAGCACCGCGATCTGACCACCCTCAGCGGCGGCGAACAGAAGCGGCTGGTGCTCGAGGCGCTGCTGCGCGGGCCGGACGAGGTGCTGCTGCTGGATGAGCCCGACAACTTCCTCGACGTACCGGCCAAGCAGTGGCTCGAGCAGCGGATCAGCGAGTCGGACAAGACCGTTCTGTTCGTCAGCCACGACCGGGAGCTGATGAACAACACCGCGACCCGTGTCGTCACTGTCGAGCTGGGCGCTGCCGGCAACACCGTCTGGACCCATCCGGGTGGCTTCTCGACGTACCACGACGCGCGACGCGACAGGTTCGCCCGGCTCGAGGAGCTGCGCAAGCGCTGGGACGAGGAGCACGCGAAGCTGCGGGCGCTGATGCTCATGTACAAGCAGAAAGCCGCCTACAACTCCGACATGGCGTCTCGCTACCACGCGGCGGTGACGCGGCTGCGGCGCTTCGAAGAGGCTGGGCCACCGGAGAACCAACCGCGCACCCAGAACGTCCGAATGCGCCTCGCTGGAGGCCGGACCGGCAAGCGGTCGGTCATCTGCGAGCAGCTGGAGCTGACCGGCCTGATGCGGCCGTTCGACCTTGAGGTGTGGTACGGCGAGCGGGTGGCCGTGCTGGGTTCGAACGGCTCCGGCAAGTCGCACTTCCTCCGGCTGCTGGCCTCTGGCGGGACCGATCCCGAGGTGGAGCACCGGCCGGTCGGCGACGTGGCCGTTGCGCCGGTGGCGCACTCCGGGCGGGCCAAGCTCGGTGCGCGGGTCCGGCCCGGGTGGTTCGTGCAGACACATGAGCACCCTGACCTCATCGGCCGCACCCTGCTGGAGATCCTCCATCGGGGCGAGATGGCGCCTGACGGGCGCGGTCGCCGGGGCATGGGTCGCGAGGAAGCGGCGCGGGCCCTCGACCGCTACGAGCTCGCCTACGCCGCCGAGCAGCGCTTCGAGTCGCTGTCGGGTGGCCAGCAGGCGAGGCTGCAGATCCTCCTACTGGAGCTGTCCGGTGCCACGTTGCTCCTTCTCGACGAGCCGACCGACAACCTCGACGTGGAGTCGGCCGAGGCGTTAGAGGATGGGTTGGCAGGCTTCGAGGGCACCGTGCTGGCGGTCACTCATGACCGGTGGTTCGCTCGCGGCTTCGACAGGTTCCTGGTCTTCGGCGCGGACGGCTCGGTGTACGAGGCGCCGGAGCCGGTCTGGGATGAGCGGCGCGTCCAGCGGGCGCGCTGACCAGCCTTCCAACGGCACTCGGCCGGTTATGGGGGCGGGGTGACGGCGAGGGTGCGGAAGACGGCATGGGTGTCGACGACGCGCAGTCCGATCGAGCCAGCCGTGCGGTCGGCGTCTTCTGCGCTGACCACGGCAAGCGGCACCGGTGAGGGCGTCGACCGGGATGCTGGCGAGGTGTCGACGCGGGCTTCGAGGTGCGGGCCACGAGCCCGCACGGACAATGTCACCGCGGCGCCAGGCTCGATCTCGATGGGCTCAGCGGCGAGCTCGACGTAGCTGCGGCCGTCTGTCTTGGCAAGCAGCAGCCGGCGGCGTCGAGGCACGACTCCCGCGAAGTAGGCCTGCTGGGCGTCGTACCCGACGGCCGGCCGCATCGCCCGGAAGAGCGCACCGACCGCCCGGTCGCCGCTGACGATCCGGAACGCGGTCTCTAGCTCCAGGTCGGTGTAGTCGCCGTCGCGAAGCACGACCTTCTCGCCACTGCGGTAGTCGTTGACCGGCTCGGCGGGCACCACACCGAGGTGCAACCCCTCGCCGCCAGTTTCGACCATCTGGTGGTGGCCGTAGTAGTCGAAGTCCTCCAAGGCGACAGCGCTGTCGGCAAATGCCCAGTGCCGCGCTTCGGTGGACGGGTTGTGTACGGTGCCGGCCGGCTCGACGAGCGGCTCACCGCGAGCGACTGGCGTGCCGAAGTCGGGGAGCCCGTCGGCCCTCCACCTCATCGGCTGTACGAAGATGCCACGCCGGAAGCTGCGCCGTCGGTCGACCTTCGCGTGGTAGACGTGCCACCACTGCGACCCGTCCGGCGACAGCGCGAAGCCGTCGTGGCCGACCCCGAAGGTGCTGCCGCTGGACTCGAACACCGGCTCCGGGTACTTGCGCCAGCAGCCGATGTCCAGCGGGTCGTCTCCGGTGAGCTCCAGCAGACCCAGCTTGTACGTCGGCAGCAACGCAGATCCGCAGGAGTAGACCACGAATGTGCGCTGGCCTCTCTGCAGCACCTGCGGCGCCTCATTGAGGCCCGACGCCCCCGGCAGGTTGCGGATCCGCTCCCACGGGTAGTCGCTGGGCGAAAACAACTGCAGCCGGGGACCGGTGATCGACGTCGGCGACGCCAACTCGGCGAGGTACAGGTGCTGCACCCGATCCCAGGGCCGCGGCCAGCCGGACCAGATCGCATAGCGCCGTCCGGCCTGCTCCAGCACCGTCATGTCGATCGCCCAGTCCGCTGACCCGGCGTCAGCAGGATCGGCCGTACGCAGCGGGCCGTGGACGGTGTAGGGGCCGATCGGGTCGTCGGAGTCCGCCGCGAGCACATAGGCGCGGTGCGAGGCGTTGTCACCGGCCGATGCAGCGACGTAGATGTACCACCGCCCGTCGAGGCGGATCAGTTCTGGTGCCCAGACCTGCTTCGACCACGGGCCGGTCGCGGGTGCTCGCCAGACGACGTGCTTGCGGCCGAGGCTGGTGAGCGTCGGCGACTCCCAGAGCGCGACGCCGACGTTGCCCTCGCTCTGGCACCACAAGTAGCGGTCGCCGAGGCTGACGACCTGAGGATCGGCGCCTTCACCGATCGGGTTGGTGAAGGCGCGCTCGGCAACGCTGCTCAACTCAGCGCTGCTCACCTCAGGGGTGCGACGTCGAGCGACTCGAACCGGCCGTGAGTGTCGACGACGCGGCAGCCGACCGAGCCTGACGGGTAGTCGCCGTCGTGAGCCACCAGCACCGTGTCACCGTCCACGGACACTCCCAGCCGGTCACCACGGGCCTCGACTGAGAGCGTCGCCAGCCCTTCGGGCACCGGCCACTGCGTGTAACCGATCTCCTTCCAAACGATGCCGTCCATCTTGCCGAGGATGACGCCCTTGCGGATCCGCGACAGAGCTGCGTAGTAGCCGCACTGCGCGTCGAAGCCCAACGCGGGCTGCGTCGTCCGGAAGAGCAGCCCGACGTCACGCTCACCGGAGACCGTGCTCAGCGTGACGCTGGCGCGCAGGTCGGTGTAGTGACCGTCGCGGAGCACGATCTTCTCCCCGGTGCGGAAGCCGTTGACCGCGTTCTCGGCCTCAACCCCCAGGTCCAGACCGGCGTCGGAGCACGCCAAGAACTGGTGATGTCCGTAGTAGTCGAAGTCGTCGAGCGCCGCACTGTCGCGGAAGTCCCAGTGCCGCTCGCCTTCGCCGGACGAGTTGGTGGTCGACGTCGGCGCACTCACCGGCTCCCCGGCTGCGACCGGCTCGCCGAACGCAGGCGTGTCGCCCGGCCACGGCAGCGGCTGCATGTAGACCGCCCGCCGCCAGTCGGGCTCTGCATCCCACTTCGCGTCGTAGACCATCCACCACTGGTTGTCGGTGTCGGTCACGAAGCTGGCGTGCCCGACGCCGAGCGTCTCCGGCCCGGCGGCGAACACCGGCTCAGGACTCTTGCGCCAACTGTCCGGGTGCGTCGGATCGACGCCGACGAGCTCGAGCATCCCCATCTTGTACGACGGCAGCCAGGCCGCGTTGCAGGAGTAGACCACGAACGTCCGCTGGCCGTCGGCGAGAACGCGAGGCGCCTCGTTGATGGCGGGCGCCCGGGGGTCGGGGCGCTCCCACTCGAACTCCTCAGTGTCACCGATCGCCATCCGGCGCCCGGCAAGCTGCGTCGGCGCGACCAGCTCGTCGACGTACAGACGCTGGACCTCGCTGCGGCGGCCCGGCCATCCCGACCACAAGGCATAGGACCGCCCGTCGTGGTCGAGCACGACCATGTCTGCCGCCCAGACCTCGCTCGGCCACCCCGGCTCCTGCTCGCCCGTGGCGAGGGGGCCGACAAGGGTGTAGGGGCCGAGCGGATCGGCGCCCTCAGACTCCAGCACGAACGCCAGCCGGTTCCTGTCGTCGCCATCGTGCCCGGAGAGGTAGACATACCATCGGCCGTCGTGCTGGCGCAGCTCCGACGGCCGCACGCCGCGCGACAGCGGCCCGGACTCCGGAGCGGTCCAGACGACGTGTCGCCGTCCGAAAGTGCCGATCCGGTCCGATACCCAGACCGTGACCGCTTGCTCGCCCTCGCCGCGGCACCACAGATAGCGCTCGCCGTCACGGGTGACGCTGACGTGCGACCCCTCGGCGACGGGGTTGACGAAGCTCTCGGCCATGGAGCGGCGCTGTCAGCTCTTCCAGCGGTCGGAGGCCGGGACGTAGTCGAGCCCCCGGTCGCCGGTGTAGATCTGCTTGGGCCGGGCGATCTTCTGCTCGGGGTCTTGCACCATCTCGAGCCACTGCGCGAGCCAGCCCGACGTCCGCGGGATGGCGAACAGCACGGTGAACATCTCCGGCGGGAACTTCAGCGCTTCGTAGATCAGCCCGCTGTAGAAGTCGACGTTCGGGTAGAGCTTGCGGGAGACGAAGTAGTCGTCCTCCAGCGCGATCTTCTCCAGCTCGACCGCGATCTTCAGCAGCGGGTTGACGCCGGTGACCTCGAAGACCTCGTCGCAGGCCTTCTTGATGATCTTGGCCCGTGGGTCGTAGTTCTTGTAGACCCGGTGACCGAAGCCCATCAGCCGTTCCTTGCCGGCCTTCACCCCCTCGATGAAGTCCGGCACCTTGTCGATCGAGCCGATCCGGCGGAGCATCTTCAGCACCGCCTCGTTGGCGCCGCCGTGCAGCGGACCGAAGAGCGCACCGATGCCCGCCGCGACCGCGGAGTAGGGGTCGACCTGGGAAGAGCCGACGGCGCGCACGGCGTTGGCCGAGCAGTTCTGCTCATGGTCGGCATGCAGGATGAACAGCACCTCGAGAGCGTGAATCAGCCGCTCGTCGGCGACGAACTTCTGCTCGCTCATGCGGAACAGCATCGCGAGGAAGTTCGCGCAGTAGCCGAGGTCGTTGTCGGGGTAGACGTACGGCTTGCCCTGTGCGTGCCGGAAGGCCCAGGCGCCGAGGGTCGGCATCTTGGCGATCATCCGGATCACCTGCATGTCGCGGACCTTGGGGTCGTGGATGTTGCGCGACTCGGGATAGAAGGTCGACAGTGCGCCCACCGACGCCAGCAGCATGCCCATCGGGTGTGCGTCGTAGCGGAAGCCCTCCATGAACGACTTGATGTTCTCGTGCACGAAGGTGTGGTAGGTGATCTGGTGCTCCCACGACTCGTACTCGGCCTTGTCCGGCAGCTCGCCGTGGACCAGCAGGTAGGCGACTTCGAGGTACGTCGACTGCTCGGCCAGCTGCTCGATCGGGTAGCCGCGATACTCCAGGATGCCCTTACCGCCGTCGATGAACGTCACCGACGAACGGCATGAGGCCGTGTTGACGAAGCCCGGGTCATAGACGGCGAGGCCGTCGCCGTCCTCGCCGACGGTGATCTTCGACAGGTCGGCTGCCTTGATCGCGCCTTCGGAGACGTCGATCTCGTAGTCGCGCCCGGTGCGGTTGTCGTGGACGAGGAGCGTGGAGTCGCCGGAGGAGGCGCCGGCGGTCGAGGTTGCGTCGGCCATACGACCAACCTAGCCCGGTGTCGACTACCCTGCGGACCGGGTCGCGGCCGGCTGCCGACGGCGTAGGAGCTGCTGACCGTTTTGACCGCGTACCCGGCGACGGACTATCCTGGGCGGTCGTCCTGCCCGTCTCCGGGCGGTTGGTCCCACCCGACGAATACGAAGGCAGCCACCGTGCGCACGTACAGCCCGAAGCCCGCCGAGATCACCCGCCAGTGGCACGTCATCGACGCCACCGACGTCGTCCTCGGCCGGCTCGCGGTCCAGGCCGCGACGCTGCTGCGCGGCAAGCACAAGCCGACGTACGCCCCCCACCTCGACACCGGCGACTTCGTCATCATCATCAACGCCGACAAGGTCGCGCTGACCGGTAACAAGCGAACCGACAAGCTCGCCTACCGGCACTCCGGCTATCCGGGCGGGCTCTCGGCGACCACCTTCGGCGACCTGCTCGAGAAGGACCCGCGTCGGGTGATCGAGAAGGCGGTCTGGGGCATGCTCCCCAAGAACCGGCTCAGCCGTCAGCTGCTGCGGAAGCTCAAGGTCTACCGCGGCCCGACCCACCCGCACACGGCGCAGCAGCCCACGCCGTTCGAGCTCGGCCAGATCGAGCAGTAGTCGCATCGCCGTCACCCCCGAGCATCGACCGGAGCCTTTGCGCAACGGTTGCCCAGAGAGGAAGCACCGTGGTCCAGAGCACCGACACCACGCCTGAGGAGGCCGTGGAGGCGCCCCACGAGTACACCACCGAGAGCACACCGTCCTCCGAGACGCCCGCCCGCCCGGTCAACGTGGTGGCGGCCAGTGCGACCGGCCGGCGCAAGGAGGCTGTGGCGCGGGTTCGGCTCGTGCCCGGCACCGGTAGCTGGACCGTCAACGACAAGAAGCTCGACGAGTACTTCCCCAACAAGCTGCACCAGCAGCTGGTCAACGAGCCCTTCGTGCTGACCGGACTATCGGGCCGCTACGACGTGGTGGCCCGCATCCACGGTGGCGGCCCCACCGGACAGGCCGGCGCCTTGCGGCTGGGAGTGTCCCGTGCGCTGAGCGACTCCGACGTCGAGGCCAACCGCCCGACGCTGAAGAAGGCCGGCATGCTCACCCGCGACGCCCGCGTCAAGGAGCGCAAGAAGGCCGGTCTGAAGAAGGCGCGCAAGGCGCCGCAGTACAGCAAGCGGTAGTTCTCGCGTGAGCCGACTCTTCGGCACCGATGGCGTCAGGGGCCTCGCCAACGGCACGTTGACCGCGGAGCTCGCGCTCGACATCTCGGTTGCTGCGGCCCGCGTGCTCGGCGCGGAGAGCCGCTCGGCCGGACTCCGGCCGTTCGCCGTCGTCGGACGTGACCCGCGTGCCTCTGGAGACTTCCTGGAGGCTGCTGTCGTCGCCGGCCTGACCTCGGCGGGGGTCGACGTACGTCGACTGGGGGTGCTCCCGACGCCGGCCGTTGCCCGGTTGACCGCCGACACCGGAGCCGACTTCGGCGTGATGCTGTCGGCGTCACACAATCCCATGCCTGACAACGGGATCAAGTTCTTTGCCCGCGGCGGGCTCAAGCTCGACGACTCCTTCGAAGACGAGATCGAAGCGCAGGTCGGCGTCGACTGGCAGCGCCCCACGGCCGAGGCGGTGGGACGGGTCAGCGAGGTGGCCGACGCCGTCGACCGCTACGTCAGCGACCTCACCTGTCTCGTCGGCCGCCGGCTCTCCGGCCTCCGGGTCGTGCTCGACTGCGGAGACGGCGCGGCTTCGCGGGCTGCCCCGCAGGCGTTCACCTCGCTCGGTGCCGATGTCGTGGCGATCCACGCCTCGCCGGACGGCTTGAACATCAACCGGGGCTGCGGCTCGACCCACCTCGGGCCGCTGCAGGCGGCTGTGGTGGCCGAGGCGGCCGACGTCGGGTTCGCCTTCGACGGCGACGCCGACCGGTGCCTGGCCGTCGACAACCTCGGCGAGGTGGTCGACGGTGACGAGATCATGGCGATCCTCGCGATGGCGATGAAGGCCGCCGGCACCCTGGCGCACGACACGGTAGTGGCCACCACGATGAGCAACCTCGGACTGTCGCTGGCGCTGCGTCGGGCCGGCATCGAGCTCATCTCCACCAACGTGGGCGACCGGTACGTCCTGGAGGCCATGCGCACCGGCGGCTATCGGCTCGGTGGCGAGCAGTCCGGTCACATCGTGCACGGCGAACATGCCACAACCGGCGACGGGCTGCTGACCGCGTTGCTCGTCGCCGCCCGGATGGCCGAGACCGGCGAGGGGATCCGGGCCCTGGCCCGAGTGATGACTCGGTTGCCCCAGGTTCTGGTCAACGTGCCAGACGTGGACAAGGACGCGGCCGGTGCCCACCCGAGCGTGCTGGCGGCTGTCGCGGATGCCGAGGCAGAGCTCGGGTCCACCGGTCGGGTGCTGCTCCGCCCGTCGGGCACCGAACCGCTGGTGCGGGTGATGGTCGAGGCCGCGAGCGAGGAGAAGGCGATGGCAGTCGCCGGCCGGCTCGCGACCGTGGTCAGAGAGGCGCTGACGCCCCAGCGGTCGTAGTACCACTGGACAGTTGTCGCTCGCCCTCGTCCGGCCGGATCGTCGAGGTGTTGATCCCGACGAGATGGAGGACACCATGACAAGCACTACCTCACCCCCCAGCAGCCCCGCGCGGGGCCGCTGCACCACCTTCTACCGACTCGGTGCGGGAGCAGTGGCGCTCGGCCTGGCTGTCGGACTGGCCGGCCCCGTGCAGGCGAAGGACGGCGACGTGACCCGCACCGGCTCCTGCTCGAAGGCCGCCCACTGGAAGCTCAAGGCAGGGCCACGGGACGGCCGGATCGAAGTCGAAGGCGAGGTCGACAGCAACGTCGCCGGCCAGAAGTGGAGTTGGCGCATCCTGCACAACGGCAACGTGTCGGCCAAAGGTGCCGCCACCACCAGCGCGCCCAGCGGCTCGTTCTCGGTCGTGCGCAAGGTCGTGAACGTCGCCGGCAAGGACACCATCGGCTGGCGAGCCACCAACCCGGCCAGCGGTGAGACCTGTCGCGGCAGCCTGACGCTGTAAAGAGGAGAAGCCACTGAACGTCGACCAGCCGGCCGAGCAGCGGATGCGGTCCCGGGAAGGGGCTGCATCCGCTGCTCGTCGGCGACCGTGGCGGCATCCCGTCGTGCAGTTCCTCGCGATCGGCGTGCTGGCAATCGCGGTCCTCGTCGTCGGTTCACAGTGGCTGAGCAAGCGAGCCGCGGTCCAGGTGGCGGTGAGCGACAGCCGCCGTACGACGCAGATCCTCGCGTCGTCGGTGGTCCAGCCGGCCCTCCGTCCCGGCATCACCCAGGGCCAGGCTGCCGCATTGGACAAGTTCGACAGGGTGGCGCTGCACCGGCTGATCGTCGGCGACGTGCTGCGCATCAAGATCTGGGACCAGTCCGGTCGCATCGTGTACTCCGACCAAACCCAGCTGATCGGCGAACGGTTCTCCTTGGGCGCGGACGAGCAGGCGATTCTGGCGCACGGGGGCATCGAGGCCGAGGTCTCCGACTTGTCAAAACCGGAGAACCGGTTCGAGCGCCGCTTCGGGCAGCTGCTCGAGGTCTACACGCGCGTCCATGCGCCCGACGGTCAGCCCCTGCTGTTCGAGGCGTACTTCTCCTACGCCGACATCAACCGGCGGAGTGCCCAGATTCTCAACAACTTCCGGCCGATCACGGTCGGTGCGCTGCTGGTCTTCCTCATCCTCGCCGGGCTGCTGGTCTGGCTGCTCGCCCGGCGACTGGACGCCGCCGCGCGCGACCGGGAGCGGCTGCTGCTGGCGGCCGTGAACGCCTCCGACGACGAGCGTCGGCGGATCGCCCGAGACCTGCATGATGGCGTCGTACAAGACCTCGCCGGGACGTCGTTCGCGCTGTCGGCGACGGCCCAGGAAGCGGCCGGTGATCTCGATCCTGCCGTCACGGCACAGCTGGAGTCGCTCGGCTCGGGCATCCGCAACAGCCTGCGCGACCTGCGGTCGCTGCTCGTGGAGATCTACCCCCCCACGCTGCGCAGCGAAGGTTTGGCCGCCGGTGTCGACGACCTGGCTGCTCCCGCGATCGCCCGCGGTATCGCCGCCTCAACCTCCGTCGAGCTCTCCAGAGAGCCGACTCCCGAGGTGTCGGCGTTGGTCTGGCGGGTCGCGCAAGAAGCTGTGCGGAACGCCGTGCGGCATGCGCATGCAACCCGCCTCGACCTAACTGTTCGCGAGGTCGAAGACAAGGTGCTGCTCGAGGTACGCGACAACGGGACCGGTTTCGACCCCCAAGGGGTACCGGCAGGGCATCTTGGTCTGCGAGGCCTGCGTGACCTCGTGAGTGAGGCAGGTGGTGAGCTCCAGATCGAGTCGTCGACGGACGGCACGCTGGTCCAACTGAAGGTGAGGAGCCGATGATCTCCGTTGTGCTGGTCGACGACCATGCCGTGGTGCGACAGGGGTTGGAGCGGCTGCTGGGCGGAGCTGACGGCATCGAAGTTGTCGGGACCGCCGCGGACGGGGAGGCAGCCGTTCAGGTCGTTTCGGAGACAGCGCCCGATGTCGTCCTGATGGATCTGCAGATGCCGGGCATCGACGGAGTAGCCGCAACCAAGCGCATCGTCGACTCAGGGAGTTCGACGCAGGTCGTCGTCCTGACCTCCTTCTCCGATTCCGAGCGGATCGTCGCGGCGCTGGACGCCGGTGCCGTCGGCTATCTGCTGAAGGACGCTGAGCCTGCCGAGCTGCTCGACGGCGTGCGGGCAGCCGCACGGGGAGAGTCGCCACTGCATCCGCGGGCAGCCCGCCAACTGCTGATGGCGAGGGCAGGTGGCCGAGCCGCGGGTCGGGCCGACCTGAGCCCGCGGGAGGCGCAAGTGCTGTTGCTGGTTCGCAAGGGCCTTGCCAACAAGCAGATCGGCCGCCGGCTCGGCATCAGTGAGCGCACCGTGAAGGCGCATCTGACGTCGATCTTTCAACGAATCGGTGTCGCTGACCGCACTCAGGCCGCCCTGTGGGCGGAGCGGCACGGGCTCGAGTGAGGTAGCGTCCCGCGTCAGGCCAGCTTGCGCTGAAACATCCCGATCAGCTCGATCGGCCGGAAGCCGATGCGCTCGTTGATCGAGACCATCGGTGCGTTGACCTCGGAGTTGCCGGTGTAAACGGCCTTCCGGTCCGGGTGGTCGCGTTGCACGGCGCGAAGGTTGTGCGCCTTGATCGCGAGTCCCAGTCGGTGCCCGCGGTGCTCCCGGACAACCAGCGTCGCCCATTGGAAGAGGTTGCCGGGGTCGAGCTCGGGCACGCCGATCGTTGTCGCGGCGACGACCTCGCCGGCCGCAGTGAGAGCGAGCGTGTGGTACGTCGTCCGGCGGGCCGCCTTGATCGCCGCCTCGCGCTCTCGCCAGACTTCCGGAGTCATCCCCTCCGGCTCAAACTCGATGTCGCCGGTGGGTGCGTCGACCGAGAGCAGATTGGTGACGCTGCAGTAGCCGGCGACGACGCGCTCGGGCAGATCCCCGACGAACGTCTCGATCGTGTAGTCAGCATGATGGGCAGCCGCCTCGTCGATCCAGCCCTGCAAGGCTGCCTCGGGAACCGGTAAATCGAGTCTGCGGTGGACCTCGGTGCTTCCGAGGACGAAGCCCCGCTTCTCGGCGAACTGCCGGTAGGGATGGTCGTCCCTCTGCTGGAACGGATAGACGGCCTCAGTAAGCATGACCGGTCGCCCGGACTGGCGGGCCCGTTCGACGAGGAACTCCACGAGTGCGGAGCCGATGCCTCGGCCGCGCTGCTCGGGGGCGACGTAGACGCCGTTGAACACCATCGACGTGTTGTCGAGCAGCGGCTCGACGACATGGGCCACACCGACGACCTCGTCACCCTCGTAGGCGGCGAAGAGGAACCATCGCTCTCCGCTGTCACCCCGGCGGAAGAGCACCGCATGCTCGCCCTCGGCGAGCACCGGTGCATCCGGGCGCCCATATGTCTCCGCCGCCCGCCAGATGGCATAGCAGCGGCCGAACGCCTCGTCGTCGAACACGTCGACGGGTCTGATGTCCATTCGGTCGAGGCTACGGATGCCGGCCCCCAGCAGCCACCGGTTTTCGTGGCGGTGCAGCGGCGCGCCAGGATGGCGATATGCGTCGACGGATTCCGCGCTGGTCCGATGTGGAGCCGCTGCTGGGCTTCGGTGAGTTCCACCTCGATCCGGTGGAGCGGCGGCTGGCCAGGGTCAGCGACATCGCAGACCTGAGGCGGATCGCCCGTCGCCGTACGCCGCGGTCTGTCTTCGACTACGTCGACGGAGCCGCTGAGCAGGAGGTCAGCCTGGCCCGCGCACGGGCCGCCTTCCGCCGGGTCCAGTTCGACCCGCGGGTGCTGCGCGATGTCGGGAACGTCGACACGTCGGCGACCATCCTCGGCCAGCGGGCCAGCCTGCCGCTCGTCCTGGCGCCGACCGGCTTCACCCGGATGATGAACCATGAGGGGGAGTCGGCAGTGGCTCGGGTCGCGGCACGTGCCGGCATCCCGTATGCGCTGTCGACGATGGGGACGACCTCGGTCGAGGACCTGGCCGCCGCAGCCCCCGATGCGACGTTGTGGTTCCAGCTCTATGTGTGGCGCGACCGCGACGCCTCCGAGCAGCTCATCCGCAGGGCGGAGGCGGCGGGCTTCCAGGCGCTGATGCTGACCGTCGACACCGCCGTGGCGGGCGCTCGACTGCGGGACGTGCACAATGGCCTGACGATCCCGCCGACGCTTCGACTCCGCACGCTCGCCGACATGGCGACCCACCTCGGGTGGTGGTTCAACCTCCTCACAACGGAGCCGCTGGAGTTCGCCTCGCTCCGGTCGAGCGGCGGCACGGTCGCCGAACTGGTCAACAAGCTCTTCGACCCGACCATGACGCTCCCCGACGTCGAGTGGCTGCGTGAGAAGTGGTCGCGACCGCTGATCGTCAAAGGCATCCAGTCCGTTGCCGACGCCGAGGCGATGGCCGACCGTGGCGTCGAGGCGATCGTGCTGTCCAACCACGGCGGCCGCCAGCTGGACCGGGCGCCGACGCCGCTGGAGCTGTTGCCCTCGGTCGTTGCCGCGGTCGGTGACCGGGTCGAGGTGTACGTCGACACCGGCATCACCAACGGCGCCGACATCCTCGCCGCGGTCGGCCTCGGCGCCCGCGCCGCGCTGGTGGGCCGGGCGTACCTCTACGGGCTGATGGCGGGTGGCGAGAAGGGCGTGCAACGCGCCGTCGACCTGCTGCGCGAGGAGTTCGTCCGCACCCAACAGCTGCTCGGGGCGGCGAGCCTTGCGGAGCTCGAGCCCGGGCGGGTGTCGCTCAGAGCTTGCGAAGCCTGACCCAGCGCACCGAGTGGTCGCTGGACTTGCGCAATACGAGGGTGGCCCGGCTGCGGGTGGGCTTGATGTTCGCGTCGAGGTTGGGTCCGTTGATCTCGTCCCAGATGCTCTCCGCCTGCTTGACGGCCTCGGTCTCGGAGAGTTCTGCGTAGCGGCGGAAGTACGACGCGGGGTCGCGGAAGGCCGTCTCCCGCAGTCGTTGGAACCGCTGGACGTACCAGTTGCGGACGTCGGCGGTCGACGCGTCGACGTACACGGTGAAGTCGAAGAAGTCGTGCACCGCGAGTCCGACCGTGCCGTCGGCCGCCACCCGCGGCGGCTGCAGCACGTTGAGCCCTTCGACGAGGATGATGTCGGGATGCTCGACGACGAGCCGCTCGTCGGGCACCACGTCGTAGTGCAGATGGGAGTAGACCGGAGCGCTGACGACCTCGCGGCCCGACTTGATGTCGATGACGAACCGCAGCAGCGCCTTGCGGTCGTAGGACTCGGGGAACCCCTTGCGGTTGAGCAGGCCGCGGCGTTCGAGCTCCGCATTGGGATAGAGGAAGCCGTCGGTCGGCACGAGCGCGACGTTGGGGTGCTCCGGCCAGTGCGCGAGCAACTCCTTGAGGAGTCGGGATGTCGTCGACTTGCCGACGGCCACGGAGCCGGCGACGCCGATCACGAACGGAGTGCGCTCCGGCTGCCGTGCGCCGAGGAAGTCCTCGGTGGCGCGATGCAGGGCGCCGACGTGTCGGACGTAGAGGCTGAGCAACCGCGACAGCGGCAGGTAGACGGCCGCCACCTCGTCGAGGTCGAGCTCCTCGCCGAGCCCGCGCAGGCGCTCGACCTCCTGGCCCGACAGCGGGAGCGGCATCGACGCCGCCAGCGCGGCCCAGTCGTCCCGGGCCAGCTCGACGTACGGCGAGGACTCGTCGTTCGACATTGCCGTCATTGTGCCGTGCTCCGGCCTCCCGGCCCGGGCAGGTGGCCGTCGGTAGGCTGACCGGCGTGTGCGGCATCGTCGGGTATGCCGGGTCTGGGCCCGCCCTCGATGTGGTGCTCGACGGCCTGCGCCGGCTGGAGTACCGCGGCTACGACTCCGCCGGAGTGGCGCTGTCGACCAGCGCTGGGCTCTTCACCTGCAAGCGGGCCGGCAAGCTCGCCGCACTCGAGAAGGCGCTTGCCGACGAGACGCCGCCAGAGGCCAGCACCGGCATCGGACACACCCGCTGGGCGACGCATGGAGCGCCAACGGACACGAACTCCCACCCTCACCTCGGACCTGCCGGCCGGGTCGCCGTGGTGCACAACGGGATCATCGAGAACTTCGACGGACTCGCTCGCCGGTTGGAGGCCGACGGACACGAGCTGCTGTCCGACACCGACACCGAGGTGGTCGCGCACCTGCTCGAGGCGGAGGTCATGAAGGGTGCTGATCTCACCACGGCCATGCAGCGCGTGTGTCGTCGGCTCGTCGGTGCGTTCACGCTCGTCGCAGTGTCGTGCGACGAACCCGACCGCGTCGTCGCCGCCCGTCGCAGCTCGCCGCTTGTTGTCGGCGTGGGCGACGGTGAGAACTTCGTCGCCTCCGATGTCGCCGCCTTCATCGACAAGACCACCGACGCGCTTGAGCTCGGCGAGGATCAGGTCGTCTCGATCACTGCAACGACTGTCGACATCACTGACTTCGTCGGCAACCCCGCGACCGGTCGCCGGTTCACCGTCGACTGGGATGTCGAGGCCGCCGAGAAGGCTGGCTACGACTACTTCATGCTCAAGGAGATCGCCGAGCAGCCGACCGCCGTCGCCGACACCTTGCTCGGCCGGTTCACCCCAGAGGGCCGGCTCCGGCTCGACGAGCTCCGCCTCTCCGACGACGAGCTGCGTGGCATCGACAAGATCATCGTGGTGGCCTGCGGCACGGCCTTCCACGCCGGGCTGATCGCGAAGTACACGATCGAGCACTGGACCCGGATCCCGTGCGAGGTCGAGCTGGCGTCGGAGTTCCGCTACCGCGACCCGATCATCGACCGCGACACCATGGTCGTCGCGATCAGCCAGAGCGGCGAGACGATGGACACGCTGATGGCCGTCCGGCACGCCCGGGAGCAGCGGGCGAAGGTGCTCGCCATCTCCAACACCAACGGATCGACGATCCCGCGCGAGTCCGACGCCGTCCTCTACACCCGCGCCGGTCCCGAGATCGCGGTCGCGTCCACCAAGGCGTTCCTGACCCAGATCGTCGCCTGCCACCTGATCGGCCTCTATCTCGCTCAGGTGCGCGGCACCAAGTACGGCGACGAGATCAGCCAGGTCGTGCATGAGCTCGAATCGATGCCCGCCGCGATCGACACCGTCCTCGACACCGTCGAGCCGGTCCGCGAGCTGGCCCGCGACCTGCGGGACGTCAGCTCGGTGCTGTTCCTCGGCCGCCATGTCGGCTACCCGGTGGCCCTCGAGGGAGCGCTGAAGCTCAAGGAGCTTGCCTACATGCACGCCGAGGGCTTCGCCGCCGGAGAGCTCAAGCACGGGCCGATCGCGCTGATCGAGCCGGGCACGCCGGTGTTCGTGGTGATGCCCTCGCGCGGCCGTGGTCCGCTGCACGACAAGATGGCCAACAACATCGCCGAGATCCGCGCCCGGGGTGCCCGGACGGTGGTGCTCGCTGAGACAGGGGACGACCAAGCACGTGAGTGCGCCGACACCCTGATCGAGCTGCCGCCGGTGCCGACACTGCTGCAGCCACTGGTCGCGACGGTTCCGATGCAGGTGTTCGCATGCGAGATGGCGCGGGTCCGTGGCCACGAGGTCGACCAGCCGCGCAACCTCGCCAAGTCGGTCACCGTCGAGTAGGGCCGACCGGTGATCGTGGGAGTCGGTATCGACGTCGTGGACGTCGAAAGGTTCGGCGCCACGCTCGAGCGCACGCCGTCGCTGCGTTCCCGCCTCTTCACTGCCGTCGAACGAGATCTGCCCCTCGCCTCGCTGGCGGCCCGCTTCGCCGCGAAAGAGGCGTTGGCCAAGGCGCTCGGCGCCCCGGCGGGGCTGCATTGGCTGGACGCTGAGGTGCGCCGTGACCCCAGCGGCCGACCGACGTTGGCGATCAGCGGCTCGGTGGCGACCCGGGCCGGCGAGCTCGGAGCTCGGACGGTCCATGTGTCGCTGTCTCATGACGCCGGCATCGCGTCGGCGGTCGTCCTGCTGGAGGGTTGAGCGGCGATGCGGACAGCCCATTCGGTCGAGCAGGTGCGGGCCGCCGAGCGGGCGCTGATGGCGCAGCTGCCGCCGGGCGCGCTGATGCAGCGGGCGGCGGCCGGGCTCGCAGCCGCCTGCGCCGACTACCTCGGGCGCGTCTACGGCAGTCGGGTGCTGGTGGTGGCCGGCGGCGGCGACAACGGCGGCGACGGCCTCTTCGCGGCCGCACAACTGGCTCGACGAGGAGCTGCGGTCGACGTCATCGCCGTGGCCGACCGAGTGCACGAAGCCGGAATGGCGGCCGTCCGGCGAGCGGGCGGCCGGGTTGTCGAGCGGCCTCGCGGCGCCGACCTCGTGCTCGACGCCGTCGTCGGCATCGGGGGCCGGCCGGGGCTGTCAGGTCGGGCGGCGGAGCTGGCGGCCGCGCTGACGGCTCCCGTCGTGGCCGTCGACGTACCGAGCGGTGTCGGTATCGACACCGGCGAGCTGTCAGGCCCGCACTTCGCTGCCGACCTGACGGTGACCTTCGGAACGCTCAAGCCGGCGCTGCTGCTCGACCCGGCTGCTGCTGCGGCAGGGTCGGTTGAGCTGGTCGACATCGGGCTCGGGCCGTGGCTCGACCGGCCGGTGCTCGAGGCGCTGCAGGCCGCCGACGTACGGCGACTGCTGCCGCGGCCCGGACCGGATGCGCAGAAGTACAGCCGCGGCGTGGTAGGCATCCGCGCGGGTTCCCGGGGCTACACCGGGGCCGGCGTGCTGGTGGTCGGCGGAGCCCTGCGGACGGGGTTGGCGGGCATGGTGCGCTATGCCGGCGCCAGCGCCGACCTGGTGCGCCAGCGGTATCCAGAGGTGGTCATCGGGGAGGGCAGGGTGCAGGCGTGGGTGGTCGGCTCCGGGCTCGGCGCAGAGGCGAGCGAGGCGGTGCACAGCGTGCTGGCCGTCGGGCTGCCCACCGTCGTGGACGCCGACGGGCTGGGGCAGCTGCCGGATCGCTGCCGGCCCGACGTGGTGCTCACCCCGCACGCCGGCGAGCTCGCCCGGATGTTGCGGGTCGACCGGGCGGAGGTGGAAGAGCGCACCTACGAGCACGCCCGGCGGGCCGCCGAGCGATGGGGTGCGGTGGTGCTGCTCAAGGGCAACCGCTCCGTGGTCGCCGCCCCGGACGGCCGGGCTCGCGTCAACACCACCGGCATCCCGTGGCTGGCCACGGCCGGCGCGGGGGACGTGTTGTCGGGCGTGGTGGGGGCGCTGCTGGCTGCCGGGCTCGAGCCGTTCGATGCCGCGTCGGTCGGCGCCTGGTTGCACGGTGCGGCGGCCATGGTGGCGTCGGCCGGCGGCGCCATCTCGGCTGCGGATGTGGCGAGTCGGCTGCCCGACGCGGTCCGCTCGGCACTCACGCCCTGACACAATGGCCGGGCGATGACAGCTGTGCGCGGCGCCGAGGCGGTCGTCGACCTGACAGCCATCGCGGACAACGTCGCAGCGCTGCGCGAGCACGTCGGCGGCCGCGACGTGATGGCGGTGGTGAAGGCCGACGGCTACGGCCACGGCATCGTCGAGGCCGCTCGCGCGGCTCGCCGGGGTGGGGCCACCTGGCTCGGTGTCGCGTTCCTCGAGGAGGCGCTCGCGCTGCGGGCAGCAGGCGATCGCGGGCCGATCCTGTCGTGGCTGGCGGTGCCGGGTGAGCGGTACGACGAGGCGCTGGAGGCCGGCGTGGAGGTCGCCGCCTACTCCACCGCGCAGCTCGACGAGATCGCCGCTGCCGGGTCAGCCGGCCGGCCCGTCGCCGTACAGCTGAAGCTCGACTCGGGACTGGGGCGCGGCGGTGCGCAACCGGCGGAGTGGGAGCGGATGGTCGCTGCAGCGGTGCGACACGAGGCCGCCGGGCGGGTCGAGGTCACCGGGCTGTGGTCGCACCTCGCCTGCTCCGACGAGCCGGCGCACCCGTCGATCGCCGAACAGAGCGCCGCATTCGACGCGGCCGTGCAGTCTGCGTCCGACGCGGGCCTCGAGCCTCGGCATCTGCACCTGGCGAACTCCGGCGCCGTGCTGCGGCAGCCGGACACCTGGCACACGTTGGTGCGTCCGGGCATCGCGGTCTACGGCGTCTCGCCGTTCGCCGACGGCTCGAACCCGGTGCCGCTGCGGCCGGCGATGACGCTGCGTGCACAGGTGGCGCTGGTCAAGGACGTTCCGGCAGGCCAGGGCGTGTCGTACGGACTGACCTATCGGACCGAGGCTGCGACCCGGCTCGCATTGGTGCCGCTGGGGTACGGCGACGGGGTGCCCCGCCATGCCTCGAACCGAGGGCCCGTGCTGGTAGGCGGCCGGCGTCACCGGGTGGCGGGAAGGGTCTGCATGGACCAGTTCGTCGTCGACATCGGCGACACGGAGGTGCGCGCCGGAGACCCCGTTGTGCTGTTCGGCGATCCGTCGCGCGGGGAGCCGTCGGCACACGACTGGGCGCAGGCGGCGGAGACGATCGGCTACGAGATCGTCACCCGGGTCGGCGCGCGGGTGCCCCGCCTCCACATCGGGGCGGCCGGGTCGTGAGTCGGGTCGGTGTCCTGCGGCGGACGGTCGCAGTCGCCGGCGGAGTGGTCGGGGTCGCGGCAGCCGGCGCGGCCGCGGCGGCACTCGCCGAGCGTCGGTTGGTGGCCCGGCGCCGAGTCACCGCCGAGGTGCCGTTCGGCTCGCTGCATGGTGTGCCCGGGACGGTGACTGCCGACGACGGCGTCGAGCTCTACGTCGAGACCGACGAGCCGATAGCTGAGCGCGCCGACGCTCCCACGGTCGTTTTCGTCCACGGCTACGCGCTCAACCTGGCCTGCTGGCACTTTCAACGGGCCGCGCTGCGTGGCTGCTATCGGCTGGTGCTCTTCGACCAGCGCTCGCATGGCCGGTCGGCGCGGTCGGAGTCGTCGCACTGCACAATCGATCAGCTCGGCCGCGACCTAGCCGCAGTGGTCGAGCAGGCCGCTGGTGGTGACGGTGGTCGCCGCGGGGGTGTCGTGCTGATCGGGCACTCGATGGGCTCGATGGCCGTGCTGGCGCTGGCAGAGCAGCGGCCCGAGTGGTTCGGCGATCGAGTGCGTGGCGTGGCGCTGATCTCCGCGAGCGCCGGTGACCTCCAACCGGGGACGCTCGGCCTCACCGGGTTCGGTGGCAGGGTGCTGCACCTGCTGTCGCCGGCTGTGCTGTCCGCTCTCGCCCTGGCACCGGCGCTGACCGAGCGCGGACGTCGAGCCGGCTCCGACCTCGGCTACGCGCTCACCCGGCGGCTGTCGTTCGGGTCTCGGGTGCCGCAGGAGTACGTCGACTTCACCGACGAGATGCTCACCGCGACCCCGATCGGCGTGGTGGCCGACTTCTATCCGGGGTTCGACGACTACGACAAGACGGCCGCGTTGCCGCTGCTGTCTGAGGTCCCCACTCTGATCGTCGCCGGCGACAAGGACGTGCTGACGCCGATCGACCACGCCCGTCGGATCGCGGCGAAGCTGCCGTCGGCTGAGCTTCTCGAGCTGGCGGACGCCGGACACATGGTGCTGCTGGAGCGGCACGCGGAGGTGGACGAGGCGCTGCTGGCGCTGCTGCGGAAGGTCGAGGCCGATGGCTGACCGCGCCCCGGTCAGCGGCACCATCGCGACGGCTGAGGACATGGCGGCGCTCGGGCGGCGACTCGGCGCGGTGCTGGCCGCCGGCGACCTCGTGCTGCTGACCGGTGAGCTGGGTGCTGGCAAGACGGTGCTGACCCAGGGGATCGGCGCGGCCCTCGACGTACGCGGTGGTGTGACGTCTCCGACGTTCGTGATCTCGCGGGTGCATCCGTCGCTGTCCGGCGGGCCGCCACTCTTGCACGTCGACGCCTACCGGCTGCACGGGTCGGCCGAGCTCGACGATCTCGATCTCGACGTGCTGGTGGAGGATGCGGTGACGGTCGTGGAGTGGGGCACGGGGCTCGCTGAGACACTGGCAGAGGACCGGCTCGAGGTGGCGATCGTACGGGCAGCGGGAGTGGACGCTGCCGAGCCCGGGGAAGCCCGGGAGGTCACGCTCACCGCCGTCGGTGACCGATGGCGGGGCGTCGACCTCGGCTCGCTCATCGGGTCCGACGTCGACAGAAGCGGTCAGTAGGCTCCGGTCGTGCTGCTGGCCTTCGATACAGCCACCTCCGCGGTCACCGTCGCGCTGCTCGACGGTGTTGACGTGCTGGCCGAGTCGACAGTCGTCGAGCCGATGCGGCACGGCGAGCTGCTGGCGCCGGGCATTGACCGGGTGCTGGCAGCTGCTGACGTCGCTGTGGGCGACCTGGACCGGGTCGCGGTCGGGGTCGGGCCGGGCCCGTTCACCGGGCTGCGCGTCGGGGTCGTCACCGCTCGGACCCTGGCGATGGTGCTCGGCATCCCAGCCGTCGGCGTCTGCACGCTCGACATCGTCGCGGCCGACGTTGTCGTAGGGGAAGCGTTCGCCGTGGCGACCGACGCCCGGCGCAAGGAGGTCTACTGGGCGCGCTACGGCCGCGACGGTCGCCGTACGGAGGGACCGGCGGTCGTCAAGCCCGCGACGGTCGCCATGGACGGGCCGGTGGCCGGGCAGGGACCGCAGCTGTACGGCGAGCTTTTCCCGCGTGCCGTCGAGCCGCGGTTCCCCAGCGCCAGCGCGCTCGGCCGGATCGTCGAGACCGGGTCGGCAGAGCTGCTCGCGGCCGAGCCGCTGTACTTGCGTCGCCCGGACGTCTCTCCTCCGTCAGCGCCGAAGCCGGTGTCGTGACCGCATCGGTGCGGCTCGCGACCGGCGACGACCTCGAGGCGGTGGAGGCTGTGGAGTCGGAGTGCTTCGGCCGGGATCGGTGGACGGCGCAGGCACTTGCCGAGGCGGTCCAAGGCAAGGCCGGGCGCGCCTTCGCTGTGGCTGTCACCGACGACGCCGGCGGTGAGGTTGTTGGCTGCGTGGTGGTGCGGTACGGCGGCGACACGGCGGACCTCGAGCGGATCGCCGTCGTCCCGGCGCAGCGGCGCCAGGGAGCGGGCGAGGCGTTGCTGTCATGGGCCGTCGAGTGGTCGCGACGCTGCGGTGCCGAGTCGATCCTGCTCGAGGTCGCCGCCGACAACCACGGCGCGATCGAGTTCTACGAACACCGCGGTTTCGTCGAGATCGACCGTCGGCCCCGCTACTACGGCGGCTCTGTCGACGCCCTCATCCTCCGCCGCCCCCTCTGACCCGCCGAGACGGTAACAATGGCCCGGTTCTGTCGGCGTGTTGGTGCACTGGTGACGTCTCGGCCGCAGTTGTGGCGTCGCAGTACCCGGCCCGACCGGTGAGCGAACGGCGCTGGCTGGGGAGAATGGCCCAGTGCCTGACGAACCCCTGGTGCTCGGCATCGAGACCTCCTGCGACGAGACCGGCGTCGGCCTCGTTGCCGGCACGCGACTGCTTGTGGATGCGGTGGCATCGAGTGTCGACGAGCATGCACGTTTCGGCGGCGTGGTTCCAGAGGTGGCCAGTCGCGCTCACCTGGAGGCGATGGTCCCGACCCTTCAGCGCGCCTGCCGCGAGGCGGGGGTCGCGATCGCCGACGTGGACGCAGTGGCAGTCACTGCCGGCCCCGGACTCACGGGTGCCTTGCTCGTCGGTGTCGCGAGCGCCAAAGCGTTAGCCGTGTCTTTGGGCAAGCCGCTCTACGGCGTCAACCACCTCGCGGCACACGTCAGCGTTGATCAGCTCGAGCACGGTCGGCTGCCGGAGCCGTGCATCGCGCTCCTCGTCAGCGGGGGACACAGCAGCCTGCTCGAGGTCGCCGACGTGACAAGCGGGGTCGAGCCGCTGGGTTCGACGATCGACGACGCTGCGGGGGAGGCGTTCGACAAGGTCGCCCGGCTGTTGGGACTGCCGTTCCCCGGCGGCCCGTACATCGACCGGGCTGCCCGGGAGTACGGCGAGGTGACAATCGACTTCCCGCGCGGTCTCACCAGCGGCCGAGACCTGCAGCGGCACCGGTTCGACTTCTCCTTCAGTGGGCTCAAGACCGCCGTTGCGCGGTGGGTAGAGGCGCGGGAGCGTTCCGGGGAACCGGTGCCGGTTGGCGAGGTCGCGGCGTCGTTCCAAGAGGCGGTCTGCGATGTGCTCACTCAGAAGGCGGTCGACGCCTGCCGGAGTCGAGGAGTCAGCGACCTGCTGTTGGGCGGCGGGGTTGCGGCAAACTCCCGGCTTCGCGCTCTCGCCGAGGAGCGGGCAGACAGGCACGGGATCCGAGTGCGGGTTCCCCGACCCGGCTTGTGCACCGACAACGGTGCGATGGTCGCGGCCCTCGGCGCCGAGCTGGTCCGCCGCGGCCGCCCCGCTTCGGCCCTTGACCTACCCGCTGACTCCTCGATGCCGGTGACGACCATCGTCGCCTGAGACCGGTGTCTGGTCGGGGTTATGCGCCGGCCGCGGAGACGATCGCGTCGGTGGCGAAGCCGGCGAGCAGGCCGAGCAGCAGGCCGTAGCCCAGCAGATCGCTGCGCTTGGTCTTGGCGGCGATCCCGAGCAGCTGGGCCACCACGTAGATGATCGAGCCCGCAGCCAGGGTGAGGAAGGCGACCGCGACGGGCTCGGAGGTGAACGAGTGGCCCACCACCGTGCCCAGGAATGTCGGGCCGCCGCCGATGGCCGCCAGCGCGAGCAGGAACGGCCAGCTCGGCCGCGCCGGCTCGCCGTCCGGCCCGCGGTCACCGGCCAGTGGAGCGGTGATGCCGAAGCCCTCGGTCGCGTTGTGCAGGCCGAAGCCGATCACCAGCATCGTCGCGAGGGCGATCTCCGAGCGTGCCGCAGATTGCCCGATCGCCAGCCCCTCGGCGAAGTTGTGCAGCCCGATTCCCACCGCGATCATCAGCGCCAGGCGTCGGGCGGTGGACCAGGACGAGATACCCCGCGCCGGACGGTGCCGCAGTTCCTCAGCCTGCATCGTGCCGGGTCCGAACTTCACCGCTGGCGGCTCGGGCGCCGGCCCTCCGGCTCGCCGGACCGTCTTCACCATCCACCGCTCATAGGCGATCAGGGCCAGCAGCCCGACAGCGAGGCCGGCGGTGAAGATCACGGCGTACTTCGCCAGGTCGCCACCGCCGCCGTGGCCGTCGTGGATGCTGGTCAGGGCCTCATCGATCGGCTCCCAAGCCTCGGACAGCACGTCCCAGACGAGGAAGAGCAGGATGCCGACCGCTACGGCGTTGAGGAATGCTCGCAGCCCGACGGCCGGCCGGCGCAGCCGCCCGATCGGCAGGCCGAGCAGGATCGTCGCACCGGCAATGAAGCCGAGCAGCAAGGTCTGGCCAAGGCCCATCGGTCGTCCTGTCTCCTCGGAAGTTAGGCAAGCCTACCCTAGCAGCGAGTCTCGGTTGCGGCTCACCGGTCCGGACGCCGGTGCGGGCGGACCAGCAGGGCCACCGCCGAGTGGGGGGTGCGGCTCAGGATCAGGGTTCCCGGTTCGTCGCCGGTCAGACGGAGCCGAGACACGAGTTCCTCCGGAGTCACCACCACCCCGCGCTTCTTGACGGTCAGCGGCCCGATTCCTCGCGCCCGCAAGGCCGCCCTCAGTGCCCGTACGCGGTAGGGCAGCACCTCGAGCACCTCGAACCCGCGCGCGAACGGCGTGTCCGTACGACGATCACTGCTCACATAACCCACGTGCGGGTCGAGCAACCAGCCGTCCACCAACCTGGCCACCCCGGTGACCAGGTGCGCCCGGATCACCGCATCGTCCGGCTCGTAGAGGTGCGCCCCGACCGGACGCGCATCCGCCGACCCCGGGGCGTCGGCGTCGCACATCGACACCGCTCCACCATCGCTGCGCAGCAGCGTGGCCCGACGGGCCGCGCCCGCCAACCCCGGCGACCAGATGCACGCCTCGCGCAGCCCGCCATCGAGGCTGACGAACTCCGCCTCCGCCCCGGCAGGCACCCGGGCGTGCGGAATCCCTGGGGCGGTCTTGACGGCACCACCCCGGCCGGCCGCCGTACCGCCCAGGACCGCATGCTCGACGAACGACCACGGTGGCGAGAACGCCTCGGGGTCGAAGATCCGCCCCCGCGGCCCGCGCCGCGCCGGGTCGGCGAACACGAGGTCGTACGTCGACAGGTCCACGTCCTCGGCCGCGCCAACCACCACCGACCCGGGCAACCCACGCGACGCCAGGTTCGCCGTGGCAACCCTCGCGGTGATCGGGTCGCTGTCGACGCCGCTCACCTGCAGCCCCGCGGCCGCGGCGGCGACCAGGTCGGCGCCGATCCCACAGCAGAGATCAACCAACCGCCCACCGCCGCCGGCAGCAGCGAGCCGCTCCGCCCGATGCGTGGCGACCACCCGGTGCGTCGCCTGCTCGAGCCCGTTCGGGGTGAAGAACATCCCGGCGGCCGCATTGCCGAACTTGTCCGTCGCCCGCCGTCGCAGCTCGACCTGCGTCAGCGCCGCTGCCACCAGGTCGCCCGGATAGCGCTGCCGCAGCCGCGAGGCCACGGCGAGCGAGTTCGTGCCGGCGTACGACGAGTCGACGTCGTCCAGCAGCACCCGACCGCCCGGCCCGAGCAGGAACTCCAGCTGGCTACGGTCCACCAGGCCTCCTCCACGGGCAGACTATGGCCGTGACGACCGCCGAGGAGCCCCGGGCGACGCCCCGTCGCGGCCTGGAGATCCTGACGGTGCTCGGCGTCTCGCTCGGCATGTCGGGCATCTATGCGCTGCTGACGTTCGTGCGCGCCGAGCTCACGGTCAAGGGCGGCATCTCGGGGACGACGGCGACTGTCGTGGCTGGACCATCGACAAGCCTGACCTGGCTGGACCTGCTCGACGACCTGGCCGTCGTGCTCCAGGGCGTGATGCCGGCGGCGCTGGCGCTGGTGCTCCTGCTCCGCGACCCCGGCGGCCGCGGGCTCGGCATCGGTCTGGACTGGGCCAGGCGCGGGCGGGAACTGGCGATCGGTTGCGGCTTCGCCGCTCTCATCGGCATCCCGGGGCTGGCGCTGGTGTGGGGAGCACACCAGGTCGGCGTCAGCGCCTCGCTGGCCGTCGTGAACCTTCCCGACGCCTGGTATCGAGTCCCGCTGTTGTTGCTGTCGGCCGCGCAGAACGGCATCCTCGAGGAGATCGTCGTCGTCGGCTACCTGCTGACCCGCTTGCGCCAGCTGGGTTGGGGACGCCCGCAGGCGCTGGCCACCAGCGCGGTGGTGCGTGGCAGCTATCACCTCTACCAAGGCCTCGGCGGATTCTTCGGCAACCTGGTGATGGGACTGATCTTCGGCTGGTGGTTCCAGCGCACCAAACGGGTGCTGCCGCTCATCGTGGCGCACACGATCCTCGACGCGGTGAGCTTCGTCGGCTACGTCTACCTGCACGGCCGGATCGGCTGGATCTAAAAGAGGGCGCTGGCACTCGGCTTGACCGAGTGCTAACCACGCCGTAGATTCGGTGTTGGCACTCTCGAAGTGAGTGTGCCAGGCGAGGGGTCACGACACCCGCGACGACGTGCTCCGCTCGCTGCCCGTTTCATACGTCAACCGCACACCTTGCTTGTCGATGTGAAAGGTGAGGTCAGCAAGTGTCTGTCAGCATCAAGCCGCTCGAAGACCGGATCGTGGTTCGCACGCTCGAAGCCGAGCAGACGACCGCCTCCGGCCTGGTCATCCCCGACACCGCGAAGGAAAAGCCCCAGGAGGGTGAGGTCCTCGCCGTCGGCCCGGGTCGTGTCTCCGACAGCGGCTCCCGCATCCCGCTCGACATCTCCGTCGGCGACACCGTCATCTACAGCAAGTACGGCGGCACCGAGATCAAGCACTCCGGCGACGAGTACCTGATCCTCTCCGCCCGCGACGTACTCGCTGTCATCTCGAAGTAGCTCGGCTCGCAGGCCCCGGAGCGCGGCAGTCTGCCGACCGCCCGGGGCCTCGTGCCACTTCCCGGCGCCCGCACGGCTGGTGCCGCCACGAGTTTCCAACCCGCTCCGGTACTGACCGAGGAGAACACCCATGCCGAAGATCCTCGAGTTTGACGAGGACGCCCGCCGCGCACTGGAGCGCGGAGTCGACAAGCTTGCCGACACCGTCAAGGTCACGCTCGGCCCCAAGGGGCGCTACGTCGTGCTCGACAAGAAGTGGGGCGCGCCGACCATCACCAACGACGGTGTGACCGTCGCCCGCGAGGTCGAGCTCGACGACCCGTTCGAGAACCTCGGCGCGCAGTTGGCGAAGGAGGTGGCCACCAAGACCAACGACGTCGCCGGTGACGGCACTACCACCGCGACCGTCATCGCCCAGGCGCTCGTCCACGAAGGGCTGCGGGCGGTCGCGGCCGGCGCCAACCCGATGGATCTCAAGCGCGGCATCGACAAGGCGGTCGAGGCCGTCAACGCGGCGCTCGGCGAGGCGGCCCGCGACGTCGAGACCACCGACGACATGGCGCATGTCGCCACCATCTCGGCACGCGACAGCCAGATCGGTGGGCTGATCGCGCAGGCGTTCGACAAGGTGGGCAAGGACGGTGTGATCACCGTCGAGGAGTCCACCACCTTCGGCACCGAGCTCGAGTTCACCGAGGGCATGCAGTTCGACAAGGGTTATATCTCGCCGTACTTCGTCACCGACACCGAGCGGATGGAGGCCGTGCTCGACGACCCGCGGATCCTCATCCACCAAGGCAAGATCTCGTCGATCAGCGACCTGCTGCCGCTGCTGGAGAAGGTCGTCCAGGCCGGCAAGCCGTTGCTCGTCATTGCCGAGGATGTCGATGGCGAGGCGCTGTCGACGCTCGTCGTCAACAAGATCCGGGGGACGTTCACCGCAGCCGCGGTCAAGGCGCCGGCGTTCGGCGACCGCCGCAAGGCCATGCTGCAGGATCTCGCGACGCTGACCGGAGGTCAGGTCGTCGCGCCCGAGGTCGGTCTCAAACTCGACCAGGTGGGCCTGGAGGTGCTCGGAACCGCCCGCCGAGCTGTCGTTACCAAGGACAACACCACGATCGTCGACGGTGCGGGTGACGCTGCCGAAGTGGCAGCCCGCGTCGAGCAGATCAAGAAGGAGATCGACAACACCGACTCCGACTGGGACCGCGAGAAACTGCAGGAGCGGTTGGCCAAGCTGGCCGGCGGCGTCTGCGTGATCAAGGTCGGTGCGGCGACAGAGGTCGAGCTCAAGGAGAAGAAGCACCGGATCGAGGACGCTGTGTCGGCCACCCGGGCCGCGATCGAGGAAGGCATCGTCCCCGGCGGCGGCTCGGCGCTCGTGCACGCGGCCGTCGCGCTCGACGGTGGGCTCGACCTCGAGGGCGACCAACGGATTGGAGTGCGCGTCGTTCGCCGCGGCCTTGACGAGCCGCTGCGCTGGATCGCCGAGAACGGCGGCGAGCAGGGCGCAGTGGTCGTCGCACGGGTCCGCGAAGCCGGGCCGGGTAATGGCTACAACGCACTGACCGGGGAGTACGGCGACCTGGTGCCCCAGGGCGTGCTCGACCCGGTGAAGGTCACCCGCTCGGCACTGACCAACGCCGCTTCGATCGCGGGCATGCTGCTCACGACCGAGACGCTCGTCGTCGAGCGTCCCGAGCCCGAACCCGACGGCGCCGGACACGGTCATAGCCACGGGCACGTCCACTGACCCAGCCAGCACTACCGCGCCCGTACGATGGCCCCATGGAGCTGCCTGACGACGTAGCACCGCCGTTCGCTGCCCTGGGACTCACTTACGACGACGTGATGCTGCTCCCGGGCGAGACCGACGTGGTCCCGAGCGAGGTCGACACCGCATCGCGGCTCACCCGGGAGCTCGACGTCCGAGTCCCGTTGGTGTCCAGCGCGATGGACACCGTCACCGAGTCGCGGATGGCGATCGCGATGGCCCGCCAAGGTGGCATCGGGGTGCTCCATCGCAACCTCTCGGTGGAGGACCAGGCCTATCAGGTCGACCTGGTGAAGCGGACCCAGACCGGCATGATCTCCAACCCGGTGACGATCCATCCGAAGGCGACGCTGCAGGAGCTCGACGAGATCTGCGGCGAGTACCGCGTCTCGGGGCTCCCGGTGATCGATAGCGACAAGCGGCTTCTCGGCATCATCACCAACCGCGACCTGCGATTCGTGCCGGTCAGGGAGTGGGCGACCGCGACCGTCGGCGAGGTGATGACGCCGATGCCGCTGATCACCGGCCCGGTCGGGATCAGTCGCGAGGACGCGGCAGCCCTGCTGCGCAAGCACAAGCGTGAGCGGCTCCCGATCGTCGATGGGCAGGGTCGGCTGGCCGGTTTGATCACCGTCAAGGACTTCGTCAAGTCCGAGCAGTTCCCGCATGCCTCCAAGGACAGCCACGGCCGGCTGCTCGTCGCCGCAGCGATCGGGTACTTCGGCGACGCCTGGGAGCGAGCCACAACGCTCGTCGAGGCCGGGGTCGACATCCTCGTGCCCGATGTCGCCAACGGCCACGCCAGGCTGATGCTCGACATGATCCGACGGTTGAAGTCCGACCCTGCGACCCGTGGCGCGCAGATCATGGCCGGCAATGTCGCGACCCGGGCTGGCGCGCAGGCGCTTGTCGACGCCGGTGCCGACGCGGTCAAGGTGGGGGTCGGCCCCGGCTCGATCTGCACCACCCGCATGGTCGCCGGCGTCGGCGTTCCTCAGGTCACTGCGATCTATGAGGCGGCGCAGGCCTGCCGACCCGCCGGGGTGCCGGTGGTCGGAGACGGCGGCCTGCAGTACTCCGGCGACATCGCCAAGGCGATCGTCGCCGGCGCCGACACCGTCATGTTGGGCTCACTCCTGGCCGGCTGCGAGGAGAGTCCCGGCGAGCTGATCTTCGTCAACGGCAAGCAGTACAAGAGCTACCGCGGGATGGGCTCGCTGGGGGCGATGGCTTCACGTGGGCGGGTCTCCTACTCCAAGGACAGGTACTTCCAGGCCGACGTGCCGAGCGACGACAAGATCGTCCCCGAGGGCATCGAGGGGCAGGTACCGTTCCGCGGTCCGCTGTCTGCCGTTGCGCAGCAGCTGATCGGAGGACTCCAGCAATCGATGTTCTACGTCGGTGCCCGGACCGTCTCCGAACTGCGAGAGCACGGCCGGTTCGTGCGCATCACCGCAGCAGGGTTGAAGGAGAGCCACCCGCACGACATCGAGATGACCGCCGAGGCGCCGAACTACTGGCAGCGGTAGCGCGGAGTCATTGGATGGACATCGAGATCGGCCGGGCCAAGCGCGGCCGCCGCGCGTACTCCTTCGACGACGTCGCGATCGTGCCGAGTCGTCGCACCCGTGACCCTGAGGAGGTCTCGGTCGCGTGGCAGATCGACGCCTACCGGTTCGACATCCCGGTGATGGCTGCGCCGATGGACTCGGTGATGTCGCCGGACACCGCGATCGCCTTCGGCCAGGCCGGCGGGCTCGGAGTGCTCGACCTCGAGGGGCTCTGGACGAGGTACGACGACCCGGAGCCGGTGCTTGGCGAGATCGCCACCCTGCAAGGGCGCGACGTGACGCGGCGGATGCAACAGATCTACTCCGAGCCGATCAAGCCGGAGTTGATGGTGGACCGGGTCAAGCAGATGCGCGACGCCGGCATTACCGTCGCCGGTGCACTCTCTCCGCAGCTGACCAAGCAGCATGCTCAGTCGGTCATCTCCGCGGGCCTCGACCTCTTCGTCATCCGCGGCACGACGGTCTCGGCCGAGCACGTCTCCGGTCAGGCGGAGCCGCTCAACCTCAAGCAGTTCATCTACGACCTCGACGTCCCGGTGATCGTCGGCGGCTGCGCGACCTACCAGGCGGCACTGCACCTGATGCGGACCGGCGCTGCCGGAGTGCTCGTCGGTTTCGGGGGCGGCTCGGCGCACACGACGCGTACCGTTCTGGGCGTGGCGGTGCCGATGGCGACGGCAGTCGCCGACGTCGCTGCCGCGCGGCGTGATTATCTCGACGAGTCCGGCGGCCGTTACGTCCACGTGGTGGCCGACGGCTCGATCGGCCGCAGCGGCGACGTGGCCAAGGCGATCGCGTGCGGTGCGGATGCGGTGATGATCGGCTCGCCGCTCGCTCGGGCCAAGGAGGCGCCCGGCCGCGGGTTCCACTGGGGAGCCGAGTCGTGGCACTCGATGCTGCCGCGCGGTCAGCGGGTGGAGATCGGCACCGTCGGGACGTTGCAGCAGATCCTGCACGGACCGTCGTTCGTCGCTGACGGCACGATGAACTTCGTCGGCGCGCTGCGGCGCTCGATGGCGACGACCGGCTACACCGACCTGAAGGAGTTCCAGCGAGTCGAGGTCGTCCTGCAGTGAGCCTGGCGCCGCTTCGAGTTGCCGCTGTCCAAGACTCCTCCGTGGCAGGTGATGTGCCGGCCAACGCTGAGGCTGCTGCGGGATGGGCGCTGCTCGCCGGGCAGGCGGGAGCATCTGTCGCCGTACTGCCCGAGCTCTTCCTCTCCGGATACGATCCCGCGACCCTGCGCGAGCGACCTGACGACTGCGACGTGGCGGCCGATGACTCTCGCCTGCAGCCGCTGCGCAACGCCGCCCGCGACGGAGCGGTCGCTGTGCTCGTCGGCGGGAGCGTCCGTCAGTCCGACGGTGCCAGGACGCTGTCACTGCTGCTGGTGAGGACGGACGGTTCGGTCACGGTGCCCTACTCCAAGCAGCATCTCTGGGATGAGGAGCGGGCGATCTTCACCGCCGGTTCAAAGGGTGCGACGCTCCAGACGGCCGGCTGGGATCTCGGCCTCGGCATCTGCTACGACGGCTGCTTCCCCGAGCACGCCCGGGCGGCCACCGAGGCCGGCGCGCTGGCCTACCTCTGCCCGTCGGCGTACGTCGTCGGCAGCGAGCACCGGCGCGACCTCTACTACGCGGCCCGGGCGATCGACAACGGCGTCTATGTCGTCTTCGCCGGGTTGTCCGGTCGCTGCGGCTCTCTCGACTTCAGTGGCGGTACGGCGATCTACGACCCGCAGGGCCGCCCGGTCGACCGCGTCACCGAGGAGCGCGGCATGATCGTCGCCGACCTCGACGCGGCGGCGATCGACGAGGCTCGTCGGATCAACCCCTACGACCGCGACCGCGTCGCCGGCCTCGGTGTCCGCTCGGTCGTCACCCTCGCGCCATGACCGAGATTTTGCGCCCCGACGCCGAGGAGATGGACGCGGCCGACCCCCTGGCGGGCTATCGCGACCAGTTCGTCATCGACGACGACACGTTGGTCTATCTCGACGGAAACTCCTTGGGCCGACTGCCGAAGGCCACCCAGTCGCTGGTGATCGACGTGCTGACCCACCAGTGGGGGAGCCGGCTGATCCGGTCCTGGGGAGAGCGGTGGATGGACCTGCCGACCCGGCTCGGCGATCTGGTCGCCACGACGATGCTCGGGGCCAACCCGGGCGAGGTCGTCGTCTGCGACACCACGACGGTCTCCCTCTACAAGGCGCTGTCCGCGGCGATCGACGCTCGTCCCGGTCGGCGGTCGGTGGTCATCGAGGAGGACAACTTCCCCACCGACCGCTACGTCCTGGAAGGGCTGGCGCGCCGCAATGACCTCAAGATCCGCTGGATCAAGAGCCGCGGCGCCGACGGGCTGACCTCGGCGGACCTGGAGAACGTCCTCGACGACTCGGTTGCCGTGGTGACGCTCTCGCACGTCGACTACCGCTCGTCCGCGCTGCTCGACATGCCCGGTCTGACCAGCCTGGCCCACTCCGCCGGCGCGCTCATCGTGTGGGATCTCTGTCACTCGGTCGGCGCCGTCCCGATCGACCTCGAAGGCAGCGCAGTCGACCTGGCGGTGGGCTGCACCTACAAGTACCTCAACGCCGGCCCGGGCGCTCCTGCCTTCGGCTATGTCCGGGCCGCACTGCAGCCGGAGCTGTCGCAGCCGATCTGGGGTTGGTGGAGCCGGGCGGAGATGTTCGACATGGGTCCCGGCTACCAGGCGGAGAGCGGCATCCGGGCCTGGCTGACTGGCACCCCCGGCGTGCTGTCGCTGGCGGCCGTCGAACCCGGCGTGCGGATGCTGGCGGATGCCGGGCTGGTCGCCGTACGGGCGAAGTCCGTGGCCCTGACCGAGCTTGCCGTGCGGTTGTACGACGAGTGGCTGTCCGCCGCCGGCTTCAGCCTGTGCTCACCGCGCGACCCGGAGCGCCGTGGCTCGCACGTCACCATCGGCCACCCGAACGCTCAGCAGATCGTGCAGCGGCTGCTGGAGCGGGGGGTGGTCCCCGACTTCCGGCGCCCGGACGGCATCCGGCTGGGGTTCGCGCCGCTCACGACGCGGTACGTCGACGTCTACGACGGATTGCAGGCGATGCGGGAGGCGGCTGCGGACGGCTGATGCCGATCCACTTGGCGTTCAGAGCGCCTCGTCGCCGACGCCCCCGTCCTCGTCCTCGTCGTCTGCCTCTGTCGTAGCGACGTGGGTGGCGTGCTCCCGAGCGTCGACCGTCGGCCTGACGTCGAGTTGCGGCACCTCGTCGCTGACGTAGAGGGCCATCAACCGCTTGAGGTGGTCGTCCATGGTGGTGAGCTGGACCGCCGATGCCCAGTAGTCGCCGGGCTGGAGCTCTCCGTCGACGAGGCGCCGCCAGATCTCGATCAGCTCCTGCTTGCTGGACGCGTCGAACACGAACGACGAGTTCTCCCCACCGAGCTCCTTCGCGCCACCGCGGTGGGAGGTGATCAGCGGGACGCCGTTGGCGACCATCTCGGTGGCCACCTGCGGGAGGTTGTCCTCCCACTGGACGGGCACCATGCCGATGTCGACGCCGTCGAGGATCGTCGGCAGCTGGTCGTGGGTGTAGCCATCGAAGTGCACGATGTCCGACATCAGATCCGACAGCGCGACCAGCCTGTTCATCGTGTCGGGGTCAGACATCTTCGCGCCGAGCACCAGTCGGATCTTCGACCGGAGGTCTTGTGGGCACTCCTCGAGCGCCTCAAGCAGGTAATAGAAGCCCTTGTCGCGGCGCATGTATCCCAGGAAGCAGATCGTCAGCTCGCCTTGGACCTGCAGCTCCTTGCGGAGCTCTGCGTCGGCGAAGCGCTCGGCGGCCCGGGTGCCGACGTACGCGACGCGGATCTTCTGGTCGTCGAGACCGTGAGCCTTGAGCACCTCCATCACCCGCTGGGAGGTGGCGAGCACCAGGTCTGTCTCATTGTTGATCAGCTCGATCCCGCGCTCACGCCGGGAGACGAACCGGCTCGCCGGGCTCAGCGACACCGGCTGGACGGGCCGGGTCGGGTTGGTGCTGATCTCGTTGACCGACTCGGTGCGGCTCTTGGCCGACAGTCGCTGCCGACGCGCCAGCATCGCCGGACCGAGAACGGGGGCGAGCAGCGGCCGGCTGATCTTGGAGTAGCGGCCCTCACGCAGCTGGGCGTAGACGCGGTAGGCCAGCGCGTAGCCCTTGGTGTTCGGGGTGATCTTGGACCGACGGAGAACCCGCGAGACCTGGTGGGCCCTGAGGACCTCGTGCGGGTTCGGCAGGTTGGGGATGCAGGTGACGCAGTCACGACCCTGGTTGTAGTCGTCGCAGTGGACCCGCTCCTGCTTCCAAAGGTTGACCTGCGGGCAGACCGGGTAGTAGTTGTGCGCGTACAGCAGTACGCGGGTGTTGGGGAACTTCTCGTGGATCCGCAAGAACGTGAACGGGATGCCTTCGAGCGAATCGAATTGGATGACGTCGAACGGCCCGTGTTCCTCAAGGAACTTGTGCCAGGCCTGCAGCATGTCGCCCTCGTCGAACAGATACGACGAGCCGAAGGTGTGGTGACCCGGCGCGAGAACCGTGGAGTTGACAAGGGTGAATGACTGCACCCGCGAGCCGTGGGAGTTCGACGTCTTCTCGATGCGGATGCGGGGGTCGAGGAAGTCGTGTTCAAGCCCGGAGCAGATGACGTAGACATCGTGATCACTGTTGTTGGCCAGGTGGTCGACAAGGTTCTTCTGGTATATCCGGACCCCGCCACCGCGATGCTCGATGTCGTCGTACTGCACCCAGTTGTACAGCAGGATCTTCATTGTCTGCTCACCTGCTCCATCGACTCTTCGGCATCGGGGGCGTGCTGCTGGGGTGACTCGGGTTCCTCGGGTGACTCGCCGTTTTCAGGTGACTCGGTCTCGGCTGCTTCTGCGGGCGTCTCGGCTGAGAAGTAGTCATCGAAGTTCTTGTACCGACCAGGCTCGGTGTACGCCAAGATCCTACGGCGCAAGTCCTCGTCCGGACGCTCAACGAACAAGAAGTCGGCGAGCTCGTCGACCAGCGCGCTGGTGTTCGACTGCGCCTTCTCGTTGCTGATCAACATGCAGGGGCGCCGGGTCGCCATAGCAAAGCCCATGTTGGCGTTGGTATTGGCATTTGTCTCGTGCAGGGACATACGCCCCGAGCGGCGAATGAACTCCCCGTCCCACTGCGCCCGGCTCAGCGCCGTGGCAACAGTGTCGCGGAACACGATGATGAAAAAAGGATTTCGCAGCGACCGGGAAAGCACGGGAAGGTAGTTCACCGCGGTGGGGTACTTCCAGCCCCAGACGTCGTGCTCGGCATTGCGCTGGTTGATCGTCGCGCGCATCTGGCCGAGCGGCTTGTTGTGGAAGCTCTTGTCCTCGTTGTTGCCCTCGGGAATCTCACCGAGGTAGAGGCCGAGTGCCCGAAGGACGCCGGCGACCAGGCTGGTGCCCCCTCGTTCGACGCCGAACGTGACGTAGGTGCGCTCTTGGGTGGGTGCGGGGACCGGATTGAGCACAATGCTCGTCTTAGCGGTCACAACCATCTGCGCCATGTGGTCCAATCCGTTCCGCGACTCGTCCCGTGTCATCGTATGACAAGCGCTGGGCCGGCTCTGGCCTGTGGCCGCAGCGCTCGAGCTACGCGTGACAAATGCGGGTGGACCGGTTGGCGCTCGCGGGCGCCGCCTGCTCCCTCACCCGTTCGAGGTCGCCGACGGTGGTCCTCACGTCGCCGGCGTCCGCCTCGGCCAGACACGATACTTGAGTGACGGGGCAATGTCCGAATCCGCTGGCTTAGGCTCGGTTCATGTCGGCATCCACGCCTTCGGGGACCGCATTCCCCGCCGATCCTGAACATGACGCCGCCGCGACCTACGCCGTCGACCAGGCGCTCGTACGCCGACTGGCGGGGCGGGTCGTCGCCACGTCAGGCGAGTGGCTGTCGACGTACAGCCCCCTCACGGGGCAGCCACTCACGCACCTGCAGCAGTCCAGCACCGACGACGTCACGGCGGCCGTCGCCGGGGCGCGTCGCGCGCAGCTGAGCTGGGCAACGGTGCCGGCGGACCTGCGGGCCTCGATCCTGCTCGGGTTCCACGATCTGGTGCTCGACCGGCAAGACGAGATCCTCGACGTCGTACAGCTGGAGTCCGGCAAGGCCCGGGCGCATGCCTTCGAAGAGGTCGCCCACGTCGCGCTGACCGCCCGGTACTACGCGCGGATGGCCTCCCGGCTGCTCGCCTCCCGACGGCGCCCGGGCCTTTTCCCGGTGCTCACCTCGGTGCAGGTGCGCAGAGCCCCCAAGGGTGTCGTCGGCGTCGTGTCGCCGTGGAACTACCCGTTCACGATGGCGCTTGCCGACGGGCTGGCGGCCGTGGTCGCCGGCAACGCCGTCGTGCACAAGCCGGACGCCCAGGCAATGCTGTCGGCGTTGCTCGGGGTGGACCTGCTGACCGAGGCTGGCCTGCCGGCCGGGGTCTGGCAGGTTGTGCACGGCGACGGTCGGGTCCTTGGGCCCGCTGTCGTGGGGGCGGCCGACCATGTCTGTTTCACCGGGTCGACGGTGACTGGGCGCTCGGTGGCGCAGCTGGCCGCGGCACGGCTGGTCGGTGCCTCGCTCGAGCTGGGCGGCAAGAACCCCATGCTGGTGCTCCGCGACGCCGACGTCGATGCGGCCGTCGAGGGCGCCGTCCGCGGCTGCTTCTCGTCGGCAGGTCAGATCTGCGTCGGCATCGAGCGGCTCTACGTCGCCGACCAGGTCTACGACGCGTTCGTCTCCCGGCTGGTCGAGCGGGCCGAGTCCCTGGTCCTGTCGGCCGGGATGGACTACGGCGCCGACGTGGGCTCGCTGGCGTCCTCCTCCCAGCTGGAGCGGGTTGAGCGGCACGTGGAGGACGCCCGGACCAAGGGCGCCACGGTGCTGGCCGGTGGCCGTCGCCGTGAGGACGTCGGGCGGCTGTTCTATGCACCGACGGTGCTGTCAGGCGTCCGGCCCGGGATGGCCTGCTTCGCGGAGGAGACCTTCGGGCCGGTGGTCTCCGTCTACCGCTTCAGCGACGAGGCGGACGCGGTGGCGCGGGCGAACGCCGGTGACTACGGGCTCAACGCTGCCATCTACACGCGCGACGTTGCCCGCGGTCGCAGGCTGGCGGCCCGTATCCGCTGTGGCTCGGTGAACATCAACGACCCCTACGCCGCCTCGTTCGGCTCGATCGCCGCCCCGATGGGCGGCATGGCGTGCTCCGGCCTCGGCCGACGGCAGGGGCCGGAGGGTCTGTGGCGGTTCACCGACGAGCAGTCGGTCGTCACGCAGCGGCTCCTTCCGTTGCGGCCTGTGCTCGGGATGAGTCAGGCGCAGCACGCGAAGATGATGACGACCGCACTGCGAATGATGAACCGGCTTCGCCGCCGATGACCTTCGACTACGACGTCATCGTCGTGGGGTCCGGTTTCGGCGGGTCGGTCGCAGCGCTCCGGCTGGCGGAGAAGGACTATCGCGTCGCCGTACTGGAAGCCGGCGCCCGCTTCGACGACACCGACTTTGCTACAACGTCATGGGACCTGCGGCGCTTCCTCTTCGCCCCCGCCGTCGGCTGCTACGGCATCCAGCGGATCGACATGCTGAACGACTGTCTGATCCTGTCCGGTGCCGGCGTCGGTGGTGGATCGCTGAACTACGCCAACACGCTCTACGAGCCGCCGGACAGCTTCTACCGCGACCCCGCGTGGGGTGACATCACCGACTGGCAGGCGGAGTTGGCGCCGTACTACGACCAGGCGAGGCGGATGCTGGGCGTCGTCACCAACCCCTCGACGACGCCCAGCGACGAGGTGATGCGCGAGGTTGCCGGCGAGATGGGAGTCGGCGAGACATTTCGGCTGACGCCGGTGGGGGTGTTCTTCGGCCGCCCGGGCGAGGAGGTTGCCGACCCGTACTTCGGCGGTGCCGGGCCGGCGCGCCGCGGCTGCCTGGAGGTCGGCGAATGCATGACCGGCTGCCGCCACAATGCCAAGAACACCCTGGTGAAGAACTACCTGCATCTCGCCGAGCAAACGGGGGTCGACGTCCATCCCCTGACGACGGTGACGCAGGTATGGCCGCTGCCTGGTGGTGGCTACGGTGTGGACGCGTGCCACACGAAGCGGTCGCGGCAGCAACGGCGTCGGGCGACCGGCCGGACGTTCACCGCCGAGCAGGTGGTCGTGGCTGCCTCGGCGCTCGGCACGCAGCGGCTGCTGCATCGGATGCGGGATGAAGGGGTGCTGCCGGCGCTCTCACCGCGGCTCGGCCATCTCACCCGGACGAACTCCGAGTCGATCATCGGTGCCGTTGCGGACCTGTCGGATCGCGACTTCACCCGAGGCGTCGCGATCACGTCGTCGTTCCATCTCGACGAGCACACGCACGTCGAGCCGGTGCGCTACGGCCGCGGCAGCAACGTGATGGGTCTGCTGCAGACCGTGCTGACCGACGAGGAGCCTGGGGTGCCGCGATGGCGGACCTGGCTGCGGGAGATGTGGCGGGAGCGGCGGCGGCTGCCGCGCTTCTACAACCTGCGGCACTGGTCGGAGCGGACCGTGATCGCGCTGGTGATGCAGACGCACGACAACTCGATCACCACTTATATGAAGTGGTCTCCGCTGTTGCGGCGGCGGGTGCTGACGTCGCGCCAGGGACACGGTGAGCCGAACCCGACCTGGATCCCGCTGGCCAACGATGCGGTACGGCGGATGGCCCGGCTCGTCGGCGGAACGCCGGGCGGCACGATCGGCGAGCCATTCGGCCGGCCACTCACCGCACACTTCATCGGCGGCTGCACGATCGGGCGGACTGCTGCAGAGGGGGTCGTCGACCCCTACCACCGGGTTTTCGGGTATCCAGGCCTGCACATCGTCGACGGCTCGACGATCTCGGCCAACCTCGGGGTGAACCCGGCCTTGACGATCACCGCCCAGGCCGAGCGGGCAATGGCGCTGTGGCCCAACAACGGCGACGATGATGCTCGGCCGCCCCTCGGGTCGCCGTACGAACAGGTAGCGGCGGTGCCGCCCCGCCACCCTGCTGTCCCGGCGGATGCGCCCGGCGCCCTCCGCCTGCCCGTCTAAAGGGCCGGACCCAGAGCACGCCCGTAGCGATCTGCTCACCGCATGTTGACGCGGCCGTCCTACTTGGTGGGAGGGGCGCTCGGCGCGAGGGTCGTCGAGGGCGGCGAGCGGTGAGAGGACTCGGCACCTGACTTTGCCTTCGAGACCGGAGCCGGGCCAATTCGAGTGAAGCGCGCAATTTTTCCGGCCTTGGCGGAGTAGAGGACGAGGTCGCCGTTACTGATGCGGGCCCAGCGAGCGTGAAGGACGGCCCGGACCGCCTCGAACCGCAAGCGACCTTGCAGCGCCGGACAGCCGATCTGCGTACGGTCGGCCTGCCCGAGACGGAACGTGCCGTCCTCGCCGAGCAGGACGATCCCGCTGGTCGTGTTGCAAAGATCCGATCCGCTCCATCCCAATCCGGTGAATCCCTTTGCTGCGTCGACCGTTATGGAGCCCGGGCGGGCGTGGAAGAACTCCACAATCAGGCTCTTTTGAATGGGGCCTGACGGCTGTCCAACGTGGTGGCCGAAGAGAGTCACGGCTCGCCAGTAGCCGTAGAGCTGGTCGGCAGTCGGAGGCTGACCGCCGAGTGCGCTGGTCTGCTGGCTGGACGGGGCAGCCGAACTGGCGCCTTCCAGCACCAACCGGAGCCCGACGCCGCCCAGCACCACCGCGGCGACGAGGGCAGCGGCGCCGGCGGCTCGGAGAATGCGCTGGTGGCGTCGGCGGCTCTGGCCGAGTCGAGTGATCTCGGGGAGTGGTGCCGGCGGTGGGTCGATCGTCGCTGTCCGGGCGTCGAGCAGTCGACGTACCTCGTCTTCGGTCATCCGTCGACTCCTTCGTTCGTGTCGACTAGGTGCGGGTTGCGGCCGAGTTCGGTCAGTGCTCGGGCCGTGCGGCTCTTGACCGTGCCCTCGGGAATGCCGAGCGCTTCAGCGACGGCCGCCGTGCTGAGATCTGCGCAGAAGCGCAGAACGACCACCTGACGGAGCGAAGGTGAAAGCCCGTCGAGAGCCCGTTGGACCGCGTCAGAGAGCTCAGCCTCGCTAGCAGGATCGGACGTCGATGCGAGCGGTGAAGACGACTCATCGAGTGATGCAGTGGGCTGTTCGCCTCGCCACATCCGTCGGTGGGTGTCCCGGTGGCAGTTGACGAGCATCCGGTAGACGTAGGCGTCGCGGTTGGACGCTTGCGACACCTTCCGCCAGGAGGCGTAGCAGCGGACGAGCACGGTTTGGGCGAGATCCTCGGCCTCAGAGGGCGAGCAGCCGAGGAGCACGGCGGACTTCACCAGGCTGCGCCAACGCGCGCCGGCGTAGTCGGCGAAATCCGCATCCTGAGTCATGCGCTCGCGCAACCTCCTACTCATGTTGGTGACGGGTTGAGTGCCCGGATCGGTTCCGTCGGGTCGTCCCGCCATGCAGGGGGATCGTCCCAGCTGCGTTCATGTTCGAGACTGAACCGATGGAGATCGTTATCGAGCCAGCGCCGAAGCTTTGTCCACAGCCACGTTGACGAGGGCGAAATTGTCGGCGGGCTGGCCTAGATTGGAACACATGTTCGATTACCTGGCGCATCCGCTGCTGACTGGCCTACGGTCGCAGCTGCTATGCGGAGCTGGGGTCGGCGAGCCGAATCCCGCGGCGACAACGGCCTCGTCCGATGGCTCGCAGACGGAGTGCCTGCAGGCGATGCTGGCGAAGGTTGCTGAGGTTGACGGGAGAGGACTTGACGACTCCCACCGGCTCGAGGCGCTGGAGTGGCTGGAGCGCCTGAAGTCAGCGGCTGCCGCAGCGCAGGCTCGTGTGACCGTGCAGTTCAAGGCGTCGCAGATCGACAAGCAGCGTGCGGAGGGCGTGCCGGTCAAACAGCTCGGCCGCGGTCTCAGCGCTCAGGTCGCGCTGGCGAGGCGCGACTCACCGTTCCGAGCGGCTCGCCTTGTCGGCCTTGCCGAAGCGCTCGTCCGTGAGATGCCGGAGACGTTGACCGCGCTGACCCGCGGCGACACGTCTGAGTGGCGAGCAACGCTGGTGGTGCGTGAAACCGCCTGCCTGCGCTCGGAGCATCGGTCGGCCGTCGACGCCGAGCTCGGCAGTCGGCTACCTGACTTCGGCGATCGTCGTACGGAGGCAGAAGCCCGGCGCTGTGCGTACCGGCTCGATCCCCATGCCGCGACGCGCCGAGCCGCAGCGGCTGCCGCCGATCGGAGGGTGAGCCTGCGCCCAGCGCCTGACGTGATGAGCAAGCTGTCCGCCCTGCTCCCGGTTAAGCAGGGCGTGGCTGCGTACGCCGCTCTGCGCCTGGCCGCCGACAGCGCCAGGGCGGCCGGAGACCCACGAACCCGCGGCCAGGTGATGGCCGACGAGTTGGTCCGGCGAGTGACCGGCCAGAGTGAGGCGGACGACGTTCCGATCGAGATCCAGCTGGTGATGACTGATGTCGCGCTGTTCGACGGCGACGCAGAGCCGGCTGTCATCCCCGGTTTCGGCCCGGTCCCGGCGCCGACAGCCCGATCTTGGGTGCACGGCAAAGGGGCCGATCCGGCTGCCAGCCAAGCGGAGAGCAGTGAGGCGCGGCGGTGGTTGCGCCGGCTCTACTGCCGGCCGGACACCGGTGAGCTTGTTGCGATGGAGTCGCATCGGCGGTGCTTCCCCGAGAGACTCCGCCGCTTGCTGGTGGCTCGAGACGAGCTCTGCCGAATGCCGTGGTGTGAGGCCCCGATCCGCCACGCCGACCATGTCGTTCCCTTCGGGGACGGCGCCCCGACACGCGTTGCCAACGGACAGGGCCTGTGTGAGTCGTGCAACCACTCCAAGCAGGCGCCGGGCTGGATTTCGGTTCGACACGCGGATGGCAGCATCACGGTCACCACTCCGAGTGGGAAGACCTATTCGAGTCGGCCGCGGCCGCTGCCGGGCGGCCGACGAGGTTGGGATCGACGAGGTGGCCGGGCGCCGACTTAGTGGGGCACCAGGGATCGCAGCGGGGACCGCCTGCCTCGATAGACTGGCGCCCTCGCTGGCGACTCCGCAGCGGATCACAAAAGGGGCACTCCTTGGGCGGCGACCACGACCTCGTCCTCGTCGTCGACTTCGGTGCGCAGTATGCCCAGTTGATCGCCCGGCGGGTGCGCGAGGCGAAGGTCTATTCCGAGATCGTCCCGCACTCCACCCCGCTCGACGAGCTGCTCGCGCGGAAACCGAAGGCGATCATCCTCAGTGGCGGACCGCAGTCGGTGTACGCCGACGGGGCGCCGCAGCTCGACGCCGACTTGGTCACGGCCGGAGTGCCGGTGTTCGGCATCTGTTACGGCTTCCAAGCGATGGCCAAGGCTCTCGACGGCGAGGTGCGGCGCACTGGCCTCTCGGAGTTCGGTCGGACGCTGGTCGACATCACGACCGAGGGAACCCTGCTGGCGGGGCTCGAGCCGAGGCACCGGGTCTGGATGAGCCACGGCGACGCGGTAGCGGTGGCACCGAGCGGCTTCACCACTCTCGCGTCGTCGGCCGGCGCACCGGTGGCAGCCTTCGAGTGCCTGGAGCGCGGCATGGCCGGCGTTCAGTGGCACCCTGAAGTGCTCCACACCGAGCACGGCCAGCAGGTGCTCGAACACTTCCTCGTCGACATCGCCGGTTGTCGACAGACATGGACGATGACCAACGTCGTGGAGGATCAAGTCAGGCTGATCCGCGACCAGATCGGCGGCAATCGAGTGATCGCGGCGCTGTCTGGAGGCGTCGACTCCGCGGTGGCGGCCGCTCTGGTGCAGCGAGCGGTGGGCGAGCAGCTGACCTGTGTTTTCGTCGACCATGGCCTGCTGCGAAAGGGCGAGGCCGAACAGGTCGAGCGCGACTATGTCGAGGCGACCGGCGTCTCCCTGAAGGTCGTCGACGCGGCCGAGCATTTCCTGTCCGGCCTCAGCGGCGTCAGCGACCCCGAGGAGAAGCGCCGGATCATCGGCCGCGAGTTCATCAGGACGTTCGAGACCGCCGCGGTCGAGATCGTCGCCGGCAGCACCGATGGCGGACAAGCGGCCCAGTTTCTGGTCCAGGGCACGCTGTACCCCGACGTCGTCGAGTCCGGCGGCGGCAGTGGTACGTCGACGATCAAGTCCCATCACAACGTCGGCGGCCTGCCCGACGACCTCACCTTCACCCTGGTCGAGCCGTTGCGCACGTTGTTCAAGGACGAGGTGCGCCAGGTCGGCGAGGAGCTGGGCCTGCCCAAGGAGATGGTCTGGCGGCACCCGTTCCCAGGACCGGGACTGGCGATCCGCATCGTCGGCGAGGTGAGCGCCGACCGGCTTCGGATTCTCCGTGAGGCCGACGCGATCGCCCGAGAGGAGACCACCGACGCGGGCTTGGACCGCGAGGTCTGGCAGTTCCCGGTCGTCCTGCTGGCCGACGTCCGGTCGGTGGGCGTGCAAGGGGACGGTCGCACCTACGGGCATCCGGTCGTCCTGCGACCGGTCACCTCCGAGGACGCGATGACCGCCGATTGGGGGCGGCTGCCCTACGAGGTCATCGAGCGGATCTCGACTCGGATCACCAACGAAGTCCGTGAGGTCAACCGGGTCGTCCTCGACGTCACGAGCAAACCCCCCGGCACCATCGAGTGGGAGTAGGGCCAGCAGGGCCGCCGGCCAGCGCCTCAGCGGACGGCGCCCTCGGCGGCCGCCTCGGTGTCTCCGTGCCAGGAGTGCCACAAGGCGGCGTAGGAGCCGTCGGAGTCCATCAGCTCGTGGTGGGAGCCGATCTCGGCGATCCGGCCGTCCTCGACGACCGCGACCCGGTCGGCGTCGTGGGCGGTAAAGAGGCGGTGGGCGATGGCGATCACCGTCCGGCCGTGCAGCACCGCCGCCAGCGAGCGCTCGAGGTGACGGGCCGACCGCGGATCCATCAGCGAGGTCGCCTCGTCGAGCACCAGCGTGTGCGGGTCCGCGAGCACGAGCCGCGCCAGCGCGAGCTGTTGAGCCTGTGCCGGCGACAGCACATGGCCGCCTGAGCCGACCATCGTGTCCAGCCCTTCGGGCAGGGCGAGTGCCCAGTCGAGCGCGTCGACGGCGTCGAGCGCCTCCATGAGCTTGGCGTCAGACTCGATGTCGTCGAGCGCGAGGGCGAGGTTGTCGCGCAACGTGCCGACGAAGACGTGGTGCTCTTGCGTGACCAGCGCCACGTGCCCGCGCAACCGGTCGATCGGGAGCTCGGTCAACGGCACCTCGCCGATCGAGACAGCTCCGGTGCGCGGCGGGTGGATGCCGGCCAGCAGCCGGCCCAGCGTCGATTTGCCGGCGCCGGACGGTCCGACCATCGCCAGCCGCTCGCCCGGGCCGACATGAAGGTCGACGCCGTGCAACACGTCACGGTCCTCGACGTACGCGAACCTGACATCCTCCGCGTCGAGATGCTCGTCCGCGGGCTCGCGGCCGGTGACGGTGCGGTCATCCGGCACCGTGGCCACACCCAGCAGCCGGGCGAGGGAGGCGGTTCCCATCTGCAGCTCGTCGAGCCACGACAACAGCCTGTCGACGGGGTCGATCAGCGCCTGGACGTAGAGCGTGGCGGCCGTCACGTCACCGAGCGACGCGTGACCGGTGATGTGCAACCAGCCACCGACGAGCAGCGTCGCCACGGTTGGCAGCAGGTAGCCGACCTCGGCGGCGGGGAACCACACGGTTCGCAGGAACAGCGTGTACCGCTCGGCGGCGTAGGACTCGGCGACGTCGGCGTCGATCCGGTCGAGCCGCCGCTGCTCGAGTCCCAGTGCCTCGACGGTGCGGGCACCCTCGGCGGTCTCGGCCAGGCTGGCGTTGATCGCAGCGTACGACGCGGACTCGCGCAGATAGCCTGCCTTGGCACGCTTCAAGTACCAGCGGGTGGCGACGAAGAGCAGCGGCACTCCGAGCACCAGCGGCACCATCACCCAGACGCCGACCAGCAGGCAGGCTCCGACGGAGAACACTGTGGTGACCAAGGCGATCACCCACTCGGGCATTGCGTAACGCACCGACCAGCCGAGCTGGTCGATGTCGCGCGAGGTGCGAGTGAGCAGGTCGCCGGTCCCGGCGGTCTCGACGACGCCCACCGGCAGCGCGAGCGAGTTCTGGACGAAGTCCTCACGCAGCTCGGCGAGTACCTGCTCGCCAAGGGCGAAGGAGATGTAGCGCGCGTAGCGGGTGAGCAGGGTCTGCGCGAGCAGGAACACCGCGATCGCAGCAACGGTCTTGTCGACCGTGGAGACCGTTGTGCCGACGGCGACGTCCTCGACCAGGTTGCCGATGAGTCGCGGCGCCACCAGCCCGGAGACCGCAGCCAGCACATGCAGCGCGACAGAGATCCACACCTGACGCGGATGCTGGCGGGCGATCTGTCGCGCATACCGCCGCACGATCGGCCCGTCGGCGATCGGGAGCAGCTTGCTCATCAGTCGACACCTCTCGTCACCACGCGCCGGTAGCGCGGGTCGTCCAGCAGCTCGCGGTGGGTGCCGACCGCGACAACGGTTCCGTTCTCCATCAGCGCAACCTCGTCGGCACGGTCGAGCAGCAACGGGCTCGCCGTCGTGACGACGGTGGTCCGGCCGCGCCGGTGCTCATGCAGTCGGTCGGCGATGCGCGCTTCGGTGTGGGCGTCGACGGCCGACGTCGGCTCGACCAGCACCAGGATGTCGGGATCGGCGGCCAGCGCTCGGGCCAGCACCATCCGCTGCCGCTGTCCGCCGGAGAACGAGCGGCCACGTTCTTCGACGACCGTGTCCAGCCCGTGGTGGAGCAACTCCAGGACGTCCTCCCCTGACGAGGTCGCGATAGCAGCCGTGATGTCGTCGTCGGTCGCCTGGCCGCGAGGGTCGAGCTCGTCTCGCAGCCGGCCGCTGAACAGCGCGGCGTTGGCGTCGCTGACGAGGATCGCCCGCCGCACGAACCTTCGCTCAAGATCCGACAGCGACACCCCGTCGAGCAGCACCGGTCCCTCGGCGAACCGGCCGAGCCGGTCGGCGAGCGCTGCGGAGTCCTCGGGCGTGTCCGACACCACCGCTGTCAGTCGACCGGGCTGCACGCGCAGGCCGGAGCGTACGTCGACGAGCTCGGCGTCGGTGTCTGCG
>JAICMS010000196.1 GCA_025929075.1 Propionibacteriales bacterium | reverse complement strand
CGTGTTCGGCGACGTCGCCCTGGTGACGAGGCCCGGGGCAATCGAGCGGCGGGGCGAGGAAGCGGCCGTCGACCTCGCCGTACTGGAGGCCGGCTACCGGGTCGTTCGGATGGAAGCGCCGGCCACCTTGGACGGCGGTGATGTGCTGAAGATCGGCTCGACCCTCCTCGTCGGTCACGGCGGACGCACCAACGCCGCCGGGCTCCAGCAGCTCGCCGCTGCCTTCGAGCCGCTAGGGGCGAGTGTCCGAGCAGTCCCGGTGTCGTCCGTGCTCCACCTCAAGAGCGCGGTCACGGCGCTCCCGGACGGCACGGTTATCGGCTTCGAGCCGCTGGTCGACGACGTCGGCTGCTTCGACCGCTTCCTCGCTGTGCCGGAGCCGAGTGGCGCACATGTCGTGCTGCTCGGGGACGACCGGCTGCTGATGGCCGCCGACGCGCCGGAGAGCGCCGAGCTGTTTGGCTCGCTCGGATACCGCCCGGTCTGCGTCGACATCAGCGAGTTCGAGAAGCTCGAGGGCTGCGTCACCTGCCTGTCAGTCCTACTCGACCGCTGACGGTCTTGGCGGGGCATGAGGTGGTACTGCGCCGGTGGGGTAGCAGGTTCGCCTCCGTCAGACACGGGCGCCTCCGCACGGCATCGGGAATGCTCCAGCCGTCAGGCTCCAAGGAGGCGGATGGGCTGGCCATCGAGCCAGGCGACGATGTCCCCGACGATCTCGCGGTAGAACGAGGCGAAGAGCTGCTGGGTGACGTAGCCGATATGGGGCGTCAGCAGTGCCTGGGGAATCGAGCGGAGCGGGTGATCGGCGGCCAGCGGCTCGTCGTCGTACACGTCGATCGCTGCGCCGGCGATGGTGCCGCCTTGCAGCGCCGCGACGAGCGCATCGCTGTCGACGATGGGGCCGCGCGACGTGTTGACCAGCAGCGCGGTCGGCTTCATGCGGGCGAGCTGCTCGGCCCCGATCAGGCCGCGAGTACGGCGACTGAGCACCTGGTGAATGGTGACGATGTCTGACCGCGCCAGCAGCTCGTCGAGGTCAACCCGCCGGACGCCCTGCTCGGCGGCCCGGCCGTCGGTGAGGTGTTCGCTCCAGGCCACGACGTCCATCTCGAACGCCAGCGCCACGCGGGCAACTGCCGACCCGATCCGGCCGAGACCGACCACCCCGAGCGTCTGGCCGCGCAGGCCGACACCGACCGTCGACTGCCAGCGTCCCGCCCGCATGTTGGCGGCCTCGGCCTCCAGCCGACGCACCCAGCCCAGGATCAGACCCCAGGTCAGCTCGACGGTCGAGCTGCTCTCGATATCGGTCCCGCTCACAGTGATGCCAAGCTCAGTCGCTGCTGCGACATCAATCGCGGCGTTGCGGTCACCGGTCGTCACCAGCAGGCGGAGCTCCGGCAGCCGCTCAAGCAGCGACCGGGGAAACTTCGTCCGCTCTCTCATCGCAACGATCACCTGAAACGGGCCTAGCCGCTCAGCCAAGGAGTCCTCGTCGGCAAGGTGGTCGTCAAAGGCGGTGATGTCGGCCCTGCCTTCGAGCGGCGACCAGTCCGCCAGCTGCAGCGCCACCTGCTGGAAGTCGTCGAGGATCGCGACCTCCACCTTGGATTCCAAAGTTCCCCCCTCGACTTCGCGGGACTCGCTGGCGCTCCGCGGCTGCGCCAGGCTCCATCATCCTGCTAGAACTCTGTTGTGCTCGAGGAGCAGTTCAGCCGACTCGTGCGATATGCGGCAATGGACTGGCTCGACGCCCGCCCAGCGGAAGGCGTCGACTATGCAGCGCTGTCGACCTTTGAATACGAAGGTATCCACATCCCGCTGATGGACCGCCAACGTGGCATCCGCAAGCCCCGAGGCTTCAACGCCGCTCTCTCGATCCGTACCGTCTACACCCCGGCCGGCCAAGAGCCGCCCTACGCCGATGCGGCGGGCTCCGACGGCCTCATCCGATACAAGTACCGAGGGGACGATCCCCAGCATCCGGAAAATCGAGCGCTCCGACGCGCCCATCTGGACGGGTTGCCGCTGATCTGGTTCGTGGGGGTCGCCAGTGCCAGTTATCAGCCGATCTACCCGGTGTGGATCGTCAAGGACGAACCGGAACAACTGCAGTTCGCGCTCGCCCTCGACGAGGCGCAGCGAGTCATCGCATCGCAGCCGGAGGAGACACCGGAACAGCGTAGGTATGTCGAGCGACTCAACCGGCAGCGGCTTCATCAGCCCATGTTTCGGGCGCGCGTCCTGGCTGCCTATGAGTCACGCTGTGCGATCTGCGCCCTGCGCCACGTAGAGCTGTTGGACGCGGCCCACATCATCGCCGACAACCAGCCCCACGGTGATCCTGTCGTTCCCAATGGCCTTGCCATGTGCAAGATCCATCACGCCGCTTTCGACCGGGACATCATCGGGTTGCGCCCGGACCTCAAGATCGAGGTCCAGCGGGCGATCCTGGACGAGGTCGACGGGCCGATGCTGCGCCACGGTCTGCAGGAACTGCACGGACACGCCGTCATGGTGATTCCGCGTGCGCAGGCAGCACGGCCCGACCGGGAGCGACTCGAGGAGCGCTACGAGCAGTTTCGGCGCGATCAGGTCGGGAGCCGGTAGACGCGGCGTGCGTTGTCGCGACAGACCAGCGAGACGAGGCGAGCCGTATCCTCCTGGCCGATCTCATCGGACTCAATCAGATCCGAGAGCACGCCACCGAGCGCCCGGCGGAACATCAGGGCGCCGAGGAAGTACAGCTCGGCCAGCCCGAAGGCGTCGGAGGAGAAGAGCAGCTTGCCGAGTGGCACCAACTCCAGCGTCTCCCGCATGATGCCAGTGGCGAGCGCTCCGGCGTTGTGGGTGGCTAGCCCGAGGTCCATGAACACGTGGTCGAACACTTGTGCCAGGTAGGCCGCATGCCGGTGGTAGGGCCAGTTGTGCAGCAGGAGCACCGGCACCTGCCGCTCCTCGGTGGCGCGCAGGAAGGCGGTGAGCCGCAACGGGTCGCAGTCGGCCAGGTCGAGGTCGCTGTCGCCGTACCCGACATGG
>JAICMS010000111.1 GCA_025929075.1 Propionibacteriales bacterium | reverse complement strand
GAAGTGGGCAACGCTTCCCATGACCAGGCGGGTGATGCACCCATCTCTCACCGCGGTCCGCCTCAAGCCAAGTGGGCGCCGCGTACTAGCCATGACCGGAGCCCGATGAAGATCCTCGGCATCAACGCACTCTTCCACGATTCGGCGGCGGCGCTTGTCGTCGACGGGAAGATCGTCGCTGCGGCGGAAGAGGAGCGATTCTCCCGCCGCAAGCACGGCCACCGTCCGGTGCCGTTCGCCGCCTGGGAGCTCCCCGAGCTCTCGGCCCGATGGTGCCTGGAGTACGGCGACGTCGACCCCTCTGATCTGGATGCGGTTACCTACTCGTTCGACCCCGAGCTCGCTGGCGACGCCGACGCGATGGGCCTCTTCGACCCGTGGGACCACCTTCGCCAGACCTACGCCAAGTCGGCGCCGTCGTTCCTGGCCACCGCCCTGCCCGGCCTCGACCCGGCCCGCGTGCGCTTCGTGCCCCATCACGTCGCCCACGCGGGCTCCTCTGCCCTGGCCGTCGCCGACGACGAGGTCGACGTCCTCGTCGTCGACGGCCGCGGCGAACGGGCCAGCCACCTGGCCGGCCGCTACGTCGACGGCAGGCTCGACGTCTACCACTCCCAGCAGCTGCCGCACTCCCTCGGCCTGCTGTACGAAGACGTCACCCAGCATCTCGGCTTCCTGCGCAGCAGCGACGAGTACAAGGTGATGGCGCTCGCCTCCCATGGTGAGCCGCGGTTCCTCGAAGTCCTCCGGGAACGTGTCTACCCGACAGGTGACGGCGGGTTCCACACCGAGCCGATCGACTGGCCGACGTTGGTCAAGCCGCGGGCCGCCGAGGAGGAGTGGACCCAGGAGCACGCCGACCTCGCCGCCACCGTCCAGTACCGGTTGGAGGAGGTGCTGCTCGACCTGGTCCGGTGGCTGGCCGACCGCAGCGGCGGCGCCCGCACGCTCTGCCTGGCCGGCGGCGTGGCGCTGAACTGCGTCGCGAACACCCGGCTGCTCGCCGACGGACCGTACGACGACGTCTGGGTCCAGCCCGCCGCCGGCGACGCCGGTACCGCCCTGGGCGGGGCTCTGCACGTGGCTCGGCTGGAGGGCGAACCGGCGCACCCGATGGCCGGGGCCGACCTCGGCAGGGGATGGACCGACGACGAGATCGAGGCCGACCTGCTCCGCGCCCGGCTCGCCTACACCCGGCCCGACGACGTGTCCGCGGAGGTCGCCGACTGCCTTGCAAGCAACGGGATCGTCGCCTGGTTCCAGGGCCGGAGCGAATACGGGCCGCGAGCGCTCGGCCATCGGTCGCTGCTCGCGCACCCCGGCTTTGCGGCGAACCTTGAGCGGCTCAACGACGTCAAGGGCCGCGAGCAGTTTCGGCCGGTGGCGCCGATGGTGTTGTTGGACCGGGCGCGTCCGATCTTCGCCAGAGGGCCGATCCCGTCGCCGTACATGCTCTTCGTGCACGACGTCGCCAGCGAGTGGCGCGAGCGGATTCCCGCCGTCGTGCACGTGGACGGGACCGCTCGCGTGCAGACCGTCGATCCGGCAGCAGAGCCGTTGGTCGCGGCGATGCTCGAGCGGTTCGAGCGGCTGACCGGCCTCCCCGTCGTGATCAACACCAGCCTCAACACCGCCGGCCGGCCGATGGTCGACAGCCCGCGAGATGCGCTGGAGTGCTTTGGGTCGGCGCCGGTCGACCTGCTGGCGATCGGCCCCTTCGTCGTCCGTCGTCGCGGAGTCGCCGGATGACGTCTCCGACCACGATCGTCATCCCCACGCTCGGCCGCCCCAGCCTGACGGCACTCCTGCAGCGGCTGGCGTCGCTGCCGGGCACGCTGCCGCCGATCGTGCTTGTCGACGACCGGCCAGGACCAGCGCAGCCATTGGACCTCCCGACGTCACTGGATGTCAGGGGCGAAGCCGTGGTCGTGCGGCGCTCCGGCGGACGGGGGCCTGCGGCCGCTCGAAACGTCGGCTGGCGGGTCGCGACGACACCGTGGGTCAGCTTCCTCGACGACGACGTGCTGCCCGACGAGGACTGGCTGGAACTGCTCGCGGCCGACCTCGCGGCGGCCCCGCTGAACGTCGCCGGGAGCCAGGGCAGGGTATGGGTGCCGCTGCCGGCGGACCGGCGTCCGACCGACTGGGAGCGCGGCACCGCCGGTTTGGCGACCGCGACCTGGATCACCGCCGACATGTCCTACCGTCGCCCGGCGCTGGCTGCGGTCGGCGGCTTCGACGAGAGGTTCCCGCGCGCCTACCGCGAGGACGCCGACCTCGGACTGCGCGTCGTCGCCTCCCGGGGAGCAATCACCCAAGGCTCCCGGCGGATCGCCCACCCGGTGCGGCCGACCGGGTGGTGGACGAGTCTGCGGCAGCAGGCGGGCAACGCCGACGACGTACTCATGCGCCGGCTGCATGGACGCGACTGGCGCCGTCGGGCTTTGGCTCCGGCGGGTCGCCGCGGCCGTCACCTGGCGACGGTCGGCAGCGGCGCTGTCGGTCTAGTGGCGGTTGCGGCGGGCAACCGCCACCGCCGGCTCGCGGTGGTCGGAGCCGCCGGCTGGGCGCTGGGGATCGCCGAGTTCGTCGCGCGCCGGATCGCACCCGGGCCGGGCAACCCCGTGGAGGTCGCGAAGATGGTCACCACCAGCGTCGCCATCCCACCGGCCGCCGTCTGGCACACCGCACGTGGTCTGTGGCAGCACCGCCGCACCGGCCCGTGGCGAGGACTGCCTGAGCTGGTGCTGTTCGACCGAGACGGCACCCTCGTGGAGAACGTCCCCTACAACGGTGACCCGGCCCAGGTCCGGCCGGTCGACGGCGCCGCCGAAGCCGTCTCCGCCCTGCGCGAGCGCGGCGTCAAGGTGGGCGTGGTGACCAACCAGTCCGGCATCGGCTCGGGCCGCATCAGCATCGACGACGTCAAGGCGGTCAATCGACGCGTCGACGAGCTGCTCGGGCCGTTCGACGTCTGGGAGGTCTGCCCACACACCGCGGCCGACGCCTGCGGCTGCCGGAAGCCGGCGCCCGGCATGGTGAAGGCGGCCTGCCGGGAGACCGGCGTCGACCCCGCCCACTGCGTGCTGGTGGGCGACATCGGCAGCGATGTCGACGCGGCAGAGGCAGCAGGGGCCGTCGGCGTCCTGGTTCCGACTGCGATCACCCGGCCGGAGGAGATCGACACCGCCGCCGTTGTGTACGGCGACGTCGGCACCGCCGTCGCGGAGGTGCTGCGATGCCACTGGTAGCCGACCACGTGCTCGCCGTCCGGCTCGACAGCGCCGGCGACATGCTGCTGTCGGGACCGGCCCTGCGCGCCCTGGCAGCAGGCAGCCACCGACTGACCGTGCTGACGGGACCGTTGGGCGCCGAAGCGGCCGGGCTGTTGCCCGGTGTCGACGACGTCACGGTGTGGCGCTGCCCATGGATCGCCGCAAACCCTGAGCCGGTCGACCGGTCTGACGTCGACGCTGTGGTGCGCAACCTTCGCCGGCGCCGACTCGACGCCGCTGTCGTCTTCACCTCCTTCCACCAGTCGGCGCTGCCGACGGCGCTGCTGCTGCGGCTCGCCGGGATCAGGGTGGTCGCGGCGATCAGCGACGACTACCCGGGCTCGCTTCTCGATGTACGGCACCGGGTCGAGGACGACATCCCCGAGCCCGAGCGTGCGCTGTCATTGGCGCGCGCCGCCGGCTTCGAACTGCCCGACGGCGACGACGGCAGGCTCGCGCTCCGGCAGCCGCTACCCGATGTCGGACAGTTGCGGCTGCCGGGCCGGCCGTACGTCGTGCTGCACCCCGGCGCGTCGGTACCGGCCCGCGCCTGGCCGGCCACGCGATGGACCGCCACCTGCTCGTTGCTGTCGGCATCGGGACATCGGGTCGTCGTCACCGGTGGCCCGACCGAACGCGAGCTGACCGCCGCGGTGGCCACAGCGGGGACAGGCGCGGTTGACCTCGGTGGTCGCACCTCCCTTCCCGAGCTGGCCGCCGTGCTGGCAGGCGCTGACGCCGTCGTCGTCGCCAACACCGGTCCGGCGCACCTCGCTGCCGCCGTCGGCACGCCGGTGGTGTCGCTGTTCGCTCCCACCGTCCCCGCGGTCCGCTGGGCGCCGTACGGCGTCCGGCACCTCCTGCTCGGCGACCAGCACGCCCCCTGTCGGGACACCCGGGCCCGCGAGTGCCCGGTGCCCGGTCACCCGTGCCTGTCGTCGGTCAGCGCGGAGGACGTCCGGCGAGCGGTCGAGCAGCTGACGACGAGCCTGCCGCACACCACCGACAACCAGATGCGGCGAAGCGACTCCCCGTCCGAACGACGTCATGAGGAGGCGGTATGAGGATCGCGCTGATATCCGAGCACGCCAACCCCCTGGCCGCCTTAGGCGGCGTCGACGCGGGTGGGCAGAACGTCCACGTCGCCGCGCTCGCCGCCGGGCTCAGCAGGTCCGGTCACGACGTCACTGTCTTCACTCGTCGCGACGACCCCGTCCGGCCGCCCGTCGTTGTGGCGCCGGAGGGTTATCAGGTCGAGCATGTGCCCGCCGGCCCGCCGACCGACGTACCGAAGGACGAGCTGCTCCCCTACATGCCGGCCTTCGCCGACTACTTGACCGACCGGTGGACGATGCAGCCCCCCGACATCGCGCACGCGCACTTTTGGATGAGCGGTCTGGCGGCGACGACCGCGTCCGCCAGGCTCGGCGTGCCGGTCGTGCAGACCTTCCACGCTCTCGGCACGGTCAAGCGCCGCCACCAGGGCAGGCACGACACCAGCCCGGCCAAACGCGTCGGCATCGAGCGGCGGCTCGCTCGCAACGTCGACAGGGTGATCGCCACCTGTCGAGACGAGGTCGTCGAGCTCACCGCCCTCGGTCTCGACCCGGCGCGAGCCGACGTGATCCCGTGTGGTGTGGACGTGCGGTTGTTCCGGCCGGCCCGGATCAGTCGTGACTACGGCGACCGGCCCGGCGAGAGCGGCGGCCGGCCGAGCCGCTGCCGACGCCTGCAGCTGCTGTCTATCGGCCGTCTCGTCGAGCGCAAGGGTGTCGTCGACGTGGTGACGGCGCTGGCCGAACTGCCCGACGTCGAGCTCGTCGTCGCCGGTGGCCCCAAGCCGGACGCTGTCGAAGTAGACCCGGAGGCGCGTCGTCTGCGCGCCGAGGCAGCGCGGCTCGGTGTGGCCGACCGGGTGCGTTTCGTGGGCGGGGTGGCCAGGGAGCAAGTACCCGCGTTGATGCATGCGGCCGATGTCGTGGTCGCCGTGCCGTGGTACGAGCCGTTCGGCATCGTCCCGGTCGAGGCGATGGCCTGCGGGCGGCCCGTGGTCGGCTCGGCGGTGGGCGGACTGCGCGACACTGTGCGTCCCGGCGTTACCGGTGAACTCGTGCCGCCACGGCGGCCGGCGGTGCTGGCGCAGACGTTGGGTGAGCTGCTCGCTGATCCGGCCAGGCGGGCGGCGTACGGCGCAGCGGGCCGCCGGCGGGCGATCACGACCTATCGGTGGGAGCAGGTGGTGGCCGCCACCGAGGCTGTCTACCGGTCGGTCGTGGAGGAACAGCCGGAGCTGAGCTGGCAGGAGGCCGCGACCTGATGACCGATGGGCGCTATCGAGACTCGACCGGGGGCAGCGATGGACGCGAGGCTTCCGCGGCAGACGCGGTCGTGCGCAGCTGCGCGGAGTCTCACGTCGCGGAGCTTGCGGCGGCCATCGACGGCTTCGGGCGGGTGGCCGAGACGGCGGCTGAATGGGGCGAGCGGCTGGCGCACATCCTGCTCGCCGGTGGCCGACTGCTGGCCGCCGGCAACGGAGGCAGCGCTGCGCAGGCGCAGCATTTGACCGGCGAGCTGGTCGGGCGCTATCGCGACGACCGGCGGCCGTTCTCCGCCATCTGCCTCAGCGCCGAGACCTCGTCGCTCACCGCGATCGCGAACGACTACCCCGCGATCGAGCTCTTCGCTCGTCAGGTCGAAGCCCATGGGCGGGCGGGGGACGTCCTTGCGCTGCTGTCGACAAGCGGCAGCAGCCCGAACATCGTCGAGGCCGCCAGCCGCGCCCGCCGGCTGGGCATCGAGGTGTGGGCTTTCACCGGGCCGGCGCCGAACCCGCTCGCCGAGCTGGCCGACCGGCTGCTGGCCGTCGACGCCGGCACGACGGCGGCCGTCCAGGAGCTGCACCTGGTTGCGCTGCATGTCGTCTGCGAGGCGCTCGACGCCGCCCTCGCCCTACCCCCGTTCGAAGCGGCCCTCGACGCCACGCCCGTCGACGGAGCCCCCAACACCCCCGCGAATTGCGGGAATGTGGTTCGCGAACCGGGGCAAGAGTCAGCCACTTTCCCGCAATTCACGGGGAGGGTTGAGGAGTGGCAAGCGGAGAGAGTCGCGGAACGGGTGGCGGAGGCACCGGACGGCGGCTCGGCGCCGCGGCGGATCGTCGTCGTCGGCGACGCGTTGCTCGACGTCGACCTCACGGGCGTGGCGCGGCGGTTGTCGCCGGATGCGCCGGTGCCGGTGCTCGACGACCTGGTCGAGCGGCCACGGCCGGGCGGTGCGGCGCTGGCGGCGGCGATGGCGGCCCGCGACGGTCACCAGGTCACCTTGATCACGGCCCTCGACGACGAGGCGGGTCGGCTCGTCGAGCGGCTGCTGGGCGGCGTACAGGTCGTGCAGATTCCCTACTCCGGGCGTACGGCGACCAAGCGGCGCATCCGGTCCGGCGGCCAGTCGCTGCTGAGACTGGACTCCGACGACGTGCTTGGCGAGTACGGACCGTTGCCGGACGAAGCCCGGCAGGCGATCTCGAACGCCTCCGCAGTGCTGGTCAGCGACTACGGGCGCGGGCTCACCGGGCATTCGCAGCTGCGCGCCGCCCTGGCCGGCCGGCCCCGCCGGGTCGCGCTGGTGTGGGACCCGCATCCGCGTGGAGCCGCGCCTATCGACGGCGCCCAGGTCCTGACGCCGAACGAGTCGGAGGCCGCGCAATGGGCGGCCCGGCTGACGAGCGCTCAGCCGCCGAGGTCGGACGGCGTCAGGCCCGGCGCCGCCGTTGGCGGATCGGGCGGCGCGACCCGGCTGGCGACCGTTCGCGCCCACGCCGACGCGCTGGTCCAGACCTGGTCGGCGCACGCCGTCGCCGTGACGCTCGGGGCCGGAGGGGCGTTGCTGTCGTACGGCGAGGGCGCTCCGGTGGTCACACCGGCGCCACCGGTGAGCTGCCTCGACTCCTGCGGGGCCGGTGACCGGTTCGCCGTCAGCGTCGCGGAGGGGCTGGCCGAAGGTCTGGTGACGGCCGAAGCGGTACAAGCAGCGGTCGACGCCGCCGCGTCGTTTGTCAGTTCCGGCGGTGCAGCTGCCCTGTGTGAGCCGCCGTACGGCGAGGTTCGCCAGCGCGGAGCCAGCCGTACCCAACCCGTTGGAGAGAGTGGACCCGTCGGGCGGAGGGAGGACGGGCCGGCCGAGGCACTGGCGCTCGCCGCCCGGGCCCGCGCGAACGGCGCGACGCTGGTCGCGACCGGTGGCTGCTTCGACCTGTTGCACGCCGGTCACATCGCCACGCTGCAGGCGGCGCGCCGGCTGGGCGACCACCTCGTCGTCCT
>JAICMS010000016.1 GCA_025929075.1 Propionibacteriales bacterium | reverse complement strand
ACGACCGCTAGTGCGCGATCTCCCAGAGGTGGCCGGCCGGGTCGGAGAAGCTGGCCGTGCGAGGTCCCCACGGCCGGTCCATCGGGCCGTTGATCAGGTCGACTCCGTTCGCACGCAGCTCCTCGCAAACCGCATCGACATCGTCGACGCTCACCGTGAATACCGCACGGGCGCCCGCTTCCGGCCGTGCCACAATCGCCGGTTGGACCAGCTCCGGAGCGGCTTCCACCTGCAGCAGGTTGAGCACGGTGTTGCCGAAACGATAGGCAGCGGAGGTGCTGTCCTCGAACAGGATCCGAACATCGAAGACCGTTGTGTAGAAGCTCTTAGCCGACTCCAGGTCCTCGACGAAGAGTGTGACTGCCTCGATGGCCGGGGAGATGGTCATGGCCGCAGAGTACCCGCGGGCCATGCCCGCAGAGTACCTGCGGGCCGGGGCGACACCCCAGGCTCCCGGTTCTAAGTGGACTCGTCGTCGCGACGGACGGTGAGGCCGACCAGCCGAGAGATCACCATCGCCACGTACATCACGCCGGCCAGCTGTTCGAGCATGACGACGGCCCGGGCATATCCGGTGATCGGTATGACGTCGCTCAGGCCGGTGCTCGTCAAGGTGGTGAAGCTCAAGAACAGCAGCTCCATCCAGCTCCGGTCCGCCGCGGGATGAACGGCAGCGGTGAAGCTGCCGGGCGACGCGGCCTGGATGACGACGAAGAGGTTCGCGAACGCCCAGGCCACCAGGGTGAACGTTGCTCCCACCGCCCAGAGCTCGTCCCGGGTGATCCGACGGTCCTGCAGCATGTAGGCGAGCAGGCTGCCTGCCGCATAGAAGTACAGCGCGGCCTCGAAGCCCGCCGACCAGTTCAAGAGCGTGCGCGAATGGGTGAAGACCGTAATCGCCAGCAGGACCATGGCGGGCCCCGCGATCAGCAGGCTCACCCAGGTCAACCATGGCGTCTTGCCGACGGCAAGCACGGCCAGCGCAAGCACCACGATCCCGAACAGGCTGAACAGCGCGACACCGCCCGTCGTCCGGCCCATCGCCGGGTACAGCAGCACGCCTGCCAGCTGGACGAACAACAGCACGGCCGACGGCTGATGCCGGCCAGCGACAGCCACCTTCCGGAAGGGCTCCAGTACACGCACGCAACGACCCTAAGCCGCCGAGAGCGGGCGCACCGACCGCGGACGGCCTCCCTATGCTGCCAGCCATGGCAGCTGATACCTCCACCATCGTCGCCACCTCAGGCGGCTTCCAGCGCGGCCGCCGCACCGACGTCGCGTTCGCTCCGCTGATCCTGCATGCGATCGAGCGCTCCGGCGTCTCCGGCCGTCGACCCAAGATGTGCCACGTCGGCACGGCCATGGGCGATCAGGCATGGTTCAACTCCTGGGTCGACGAGGCCGGCCGGGCCGCGGGTTTCGACATCGCCCACCTCAACCTGTTCACGATGCCGCCGGTCGACGACATCGCGGCGTTCCTGCTGGAGCAGGACGTGATCTGGGTCGGCGGTGGCAGCGTCGCCAACCTGCTCGCCGTCTGGCAGGTCCACGACCTGGGCCCCAAGTTCCGCGCCGCTTGGGAGGCGGGCGTCGTCTTGTCGGGCGTCTCGGCGGGCTCGCTCTGCTGGCATGTCGGAGGCACGACGGACTCGTTCGGGCCGGACCTTCGCCCGGTGACGAACGGCCTCGGCTTCCTGCCGTACTCCAATGGCGTCCACTACGACGCCGAGAAGCAGCGGCGGCCGCTGCTGCAGAAGCTGATCGCCGATGGCACGCTGCCGGACGGCTACGCCACCGACAATGGCGTCGGGCTCGTCTACGAGGGCACCGAGATGGTCCAGGCGGTCACTGAGATCCGCGGTCCGGGCGCCTACTGGGTGAGCCGCGACGGCGACACGGCGTCGGAGGAGCGCATCGAGCCACGCGTCCTGCCCGGCGTCGAGTAGTTGTGAGCCGGTCAGCCGCCGAAGCCGTCGAGGAAGGCGGTCACCAGGCCACCGAGCGACGACAAGTGGTAGCCGCCTTCCTGCACGTGCACAGCGGGTAGGCCGAGGCCCGCGAGCAACTCACCTGCCCGGTGGTAGCCGTCGACGGTGACCTGCAGGGGGGATTCCGGGTCGTCTGCGGCCGCGTCGACGCCGAGAGACACGACAAGGGCGGTCGGCTGGTACGTCGACACGCTGGCCACGATCCGTTCCACGGCCGCCACCCATTCCGCGTCCCCTGAGCCCGGCGCCAGCGGCACGTTAGTCGTGCTACCGGCGCCGACTCCGACGCCCGTCTCGTCGGCGAAGCCCACTACGTGTGGAAACCAGCCGGCTCCGGGGTCGACATGCACTGACCCATAGAAGACATCGTCTCTGTGGTAGAAGATCGCCGCCGTGCCGTTGCCGTGGTGGGCGTCGAGGTCGACGACGGAGACCCGGTCGTGGCCACCGGACCGCAGCGCCTGGGCTGCGATCGCGGCGTTGTTGAGATAGCACGACCCACCGAAGGCCGATCGAGTGGCGTGGTGTCCCGGCGGTCGACAGAGCGCGTATACGGAGCGCTCCCCGCGCAGCGCCATTTCGACGGCCGTCAGAGCGCAGTCGGTCGCCGCCTTGGCCGCCTCCCAGGTCCCTGGGCCGACCAACGTCATCGTGTCGTAGCAGAACTGCCCGGCCCGCGCCTGTGCGGCGACCGGCGAGCGGCCGGGCAGCCCGTCGAGCATCGCGGCCGTGGCGAAGAAGTACGGCACGACCCGGTCCTGGCCCACCTCCTCCGGGATGCTCGAGGCCATCCAGTCGGCATGAGCGGTCCTGAGATGCTCGACCATGGCCGGTTCGTGCACGGCGAGGATCGCACTGTCGTCGTACGTCGAGGACTCCACCAGATCGACACCGGCGGCAACCAGGGCGTCGAGGATCGTGTCCACCCGCGCCGGAGTCTCGGTGCCCGGGATCACGACGCCGACCCAGACTTCTCCTTCCGCCTCGTGTCGCCGGGTGTCCGAGGACCAGACTGCGACGGTCACCCGACCTGCTCGGTTGCGAGATCGCCGTCCTCCGTCCACATGCGCACCAGTATCCCTGTCGGCTCCATGCCGGTCGACGCTCGACCGATGCGGCAGGATGCTCCCATGCCGCGACTGCGTGACCTCGGGATCACGGTGGGCGCGCTGCCGACCGGACCGACCAACTCGCTGGCCGACGTCGCCGGCGTTGGCGTCGGGCACACCACGGTCGTGCGCGACGAGCCTCGGCCGCCCGAGGGCCGCGGTGTCGCCCGCACCGGCGTCAGCGTGGTGTGCGTCGCCGACGATGCGTTCCAACGGCCGGTCCCCGCCGGTGGAGCGATTCTCAACGGCGCCGGTGAGTGCACGGGGTTCCTCACCGCCAGCGAGTGGGGCCTGGTCGAGACGCCGGTGTTCCTCACCTCGACGATGCAGGTCGGCCGGGTCTACGACGCCGCCTGCCGACTGATGGTCGACAAGCATCCCGACGTCCGCGACGACGTGGTCATCCCGGTCGTCGCCGAGTGCGACGACTCCTTCCTCAGCGACGCGGGGACGATGCAAGTCGAGTACGAGGACGTCCGGGCCGCCTGGCGGCTGGCTCACGAGCGGGCAGTGTCTGCAGAGCCGGCCGAGGAGGGCAGCGTGGGCGCCGGCACGGGCATGTCCTGCCTGGGCTTCAAGGGCGGCATCGGGAACGCCTCACGGGTCACCCCAGCCGGGCACACCGCCGCCGTGCTGGTGCTTGCCAACTTCGGCCAGCGCCACCAGCTGACGATCAAGGGTGTGCCGGTCGGCCGGCTGCTGCCGCCCGACCCCTACGCCGACCGGACGCCAGCCGGCTCGTGCATCGGGCTCGTCGTCACCGACGCGCCACTCGACTCGGCCGGCTGTGTGCGGCTGGCACGCAGAGTCGGACTCGGTCTGGCCCGCACCGGGTCGGTCGCCCACCACGGCAGCGGTGAGATCTTCTTCTGCTGTGCGACCGGACTGCGCGCCTCGTCCCGGGACGGCCGGCTCGACGGTGTGCCGCTCGCCGGCACGGAGTTCGACCCATTGTTCGCCGCGGTCGTGGAGTCGGCGGAGGAGGCGGTGCTCAACGCGCTCACCGGCTCCGTCACCACCCGGGGCCGCGACGGTCATGTCCAGCAGGGGCTCCCGCTCGACGAGGTGGTCGACCTGGTCGGACGCCGATGAGCGGAGGCGGTCTCGTCGAGACCAACATCCAGATGGCCGACGGCATCAGGCTTGCCGTCAACCTCTACCTGCCGCCATCGGAGACGGGGCCGCAGCCATGCATCGTCGAGGCGCTGCCCTACCGCAAGGACGACCTCACCTCGTCGTACGGCGACGACTACACCCGGCTGCGCGACGAGCACGGATACGCGGTCTGCCGCGTCGACCTGCGCGGCACCGGCTCGTCCGGCGGCGACGCGACCGACGAGTATCCCGAGCAGGAGCAACGCGACCTGGCCGAGGTGTTCCGCTGGCTGGCCGACCAGGAGTGGTGCGACGGCAACATCGGCATGTACGGCACGTCGTACTCCGGCTTCAACTCGCTGCAGATGGCGTGCGAGCGGCCGCCCGAGCTCAAGGCGGTCATCGCGATCTACGCCACCGACGACCGCTACACCGACGATGTCCACTACCGCGGGGGCATCCTGCGCTTCCTCGACCTGGTCGACTACTGCCACTACATGACGCCGATGAACGCGCTGCCGCCAGTGCCTGCTGTGTGGGGCCAGGGCTGGCGGGAGGAGTGGCACCGCCGCATCGAGGCCACCGAGCCGTGGCTGCTGGTCTGGATGAGAGAGCAACGTGACAGCGCCTACTGGCGACACGGCTCGGTGCGACCCGACTACAGCCGCATCCAATGCCCGGTGATGATCGTGGCCGGCTGGGCCGACGGCTACCGCAACAACTCCTTCCGCGCGCTCGCGGCACTGCGCGAAGCGGGGGTGCCGCACCGACTGCTCGCTGGCCCATGGGCGCACGCGTCGACAAGCTCTGCGCTGCCCGGCCCGAGGATCGACCTGATGCCGGAGATGGCGGCCTGGTGGGACCGCTTCCTGCGCGGCCGCGACAACGGCGTCGACTGCGGCCCGACGAGCGAGCCGCCGTCTCCTGCCATCACCTGCTTCGTCCGCTCCTCGACGAGACCCGAGCCCGACCTCGACGAGAGCGAAGGCGAGTGGGTGCGGGAGGACTGGCCGTCGCCCCGGGTCGAGCGGCGCGAGCTCCAGCTCACCCCGAAGCCTCCGCTGCCCGTCCGCGCCAGCACCGGGACCGCGGCCTGGATCGACTGCGCCGGCCACCTGCCTTACGGACTCAGCCAGGACCAGCGCTACGACGACGCTGCGTCGGTGTGCTGGGAGTGGCCGGCCGGTGACATCGTGCTCCTCGGCCAGCCACGCGTCCGGCTGCGAGTCAGCGCCGATGCTCCGGTCGCCTTCTGCTCGGTCAAGCTCTGCGACGCCTTCCCCGACGGCACCTCGGCGCTGGTCAGCCGCGGCGCGCTCAATGTCACCCACCGCGACGGCCATCGCGACCCGCAGCCGCTCACTCCCGGTGAGCAGTACGACGTCGAGGTGGAGCTCGACGCCTGTGCCTACCGGTTCGCGGCCGGCCAGCGGATGCGGTTGTCCCTCGCGGGCGTCGACTGGCCCAACACCGCAGCGCCACCGTCGCCCGTGTCTCTCTCCGTGCACGGCGGGGTGCTGTCACTTCCGCACTGGTCCGGCCCCTCGCCGTACTCCGCGCCCTCCTTGGCATCAGGCGGTGAGTCGGGCGAAGATGCGGCCGGTGTCACGTGGAGCCTGCGGCGTGACGTGCTGCGCCGGGTGACCGAGTGTGTCGTCGACCACGGGTCGACCTACGACGTGCCGCACGACGGGGTCGCCACCGAGCACTACTCAGGCATCGTCAGCGTCGACGAACGGACTCTCGAGCAGCATGCCGAAGCCGAGGCCGCCTTCGAGCTCAGGTGGCCGGAGTGCACCGTCCGCAGCGTCGCGCGGCTGGATCTGCGCGCGACAGCGGACTGGTACGGCGTGGACATCGACCTCGTCGTCAGCGAAGGCGACCAGGCGATGGGGCACCGGCGGTGGTCGGAGCGGATCCCGCGTGATCTCGCGTGACCGGCTGCCCCTGGTAGCACCGGGCCACCAGCTGCACGAAGGCATGCACCGCGTCCTCGCCAGGGCCGAACGGACCCGGCGAGGCGTGCGGCGATGAGAGCCCCCGCTGCACCGACTCGCACGCCTTCCAGTCCTGTCTGTTGGTGATGTCCCAGAACTCGACGGCGTAGGAGGGGTCAACCGACTGACCATCACCGATCCGCGGTACGTACCACGAGCATTCGACCCAGGTGCGGTCGGCCGTCAGCGGGACCATCCGGTGCGTCATCACGTAGTCCGGATGCGCGGAGATCAGCAGGTTGGGCCACAGCCCGAGGTACTCGACGGTCGTGCGACTGACGCCGGCGAGCGGGCGCCCGTCGGACCGGCCGGTGACCGACATCGTCTCCATGCCGTCGCGCAGGTCCATGCAGCCGCCGACCCAGGCGCCCGCCAGGTCGTGGTTGTGACCCGACTCCGGCGGCGATACCTGGCACAGCTCGGGATGGATGAGCGGGCAGTGGTAGCACTCGTGGTAGTTCTCGGTGATCACCTTCCAGTTCGCCGCCACCTCGTAGGTGTGCCGGGCACCGAGCTCGAGGTCCTCAGGCGCGTACGGCGACACGATCTCGTCCAGCCCGCCGACGTACGTGTCGAAGTCCGCCACCACCGGGTCGGACAGGGGTGACGCCGCGTGGACGAAGAGCCAGCCGTGCCAGCGCTGGACCGGCAGCCGCACGAGGCCGTGGTCGGCGGGCTCGAAGCCGGCCATGCCGTGGTAGCCGGGCGCCTGCCGGAGCCGGCCGGCGAGGTCGTAGGACCAGGCGTGGTACGGGCACACCAGGGACTGGCGGGTGGCGGAGTCGTCCTCGGCCAGCAGCTCGTGCGCGCGGTGCCGACAGGTGTTGGCCAGCGCGACCACCTCGTCGCCCGGCCAGGTGAGCACGACGCTGACGTCACCGACCGCGACGACCCGCTGCGTCAGCGGCCGACCGCTCGGCTCGTCGGGGCCGACCCGCAGCTCGTCCTCTCGCCCGACGCAGGTCCACCCGGCCGCGAAGACATGCCGCTGCTCCCAGCGAAACACGAGCGGGCTGGTGTACGCCGCGGACGGCAACATCCGGGAGCTCCCGAAGGGCAGCCGCGCCCAGTCGCCGCTCGGTTCCCTGCCGGCGGGATGGAGCCACTCAGTCGGCAGCACCGGTCGCTCAAGCAGCCTGGGGTCGACGCTGGGTCGGGTATCGGTCTGGGTCATGGCCGGCTCCGTTCGTCGGTAGGGTCAGGCGCCATGGCACGGCAGCAGGTCGACGTACGGCGGGAGGGGATCCTGGAGGCGACCGTCGCCGCCATCGAGGCGCGCGGGATGGCGGCCTTGCGGGTTGCCGACGTCGCCCGCGACCTCGGCGTCAGCTCGGGGCTGGTCTTCTACCATTTCGACACCAAGGCGAAGCTGCTGGCGGCCGCCCTCGAGTTCGCCGTCGACCGCGACCTGGCCAGGCTGGATGCTGCGTTGGCACCGCACCTGCCGCCCACCCAGGCGCTCGCCGCCGTGTTGGCCTCCTACGGACCGACCGGGTCGGCCGCGGGTTGGCGGATCTGGATCGACGCCTGGGCCACCGCGTTGCGCGAACCGGCGATCCGACGGATGCTGCGCCGGCTGGACGACCGTTGGCGCGCCGCGCTGCGACACGTCATCGTCGCCGGCGTGGAGTCCGGCGACTTCCACTGCGCCGACACCGAGGCGACGGTGGCCCGGCTCGGCGGCCTGCTGGACGGCCTGTCGGTCGGCGTGCTCGTCTACCACAGCGTCAGCCGCGGACAGCTGCGCACGTGGGTGCGGGCAGCGGCTGCGGCCGAGCTCGGCGTGGCGGAGACGGTGCTCGCGGAGGCGGTGCTGGCGGAGACCGGCCACGTCACACCAGCCAACTCAGTGAGACGTCGGCCTCGGTCAGCGCGGGCCGGTCAAGGCGGAACGCGCTGAGGTCGGTTCCGGTTTCCCCTGTGGTGGCGAGGTCCGCGAGCAGGCGGCCGAACGTCGGCGCGAACTTGAAGCCGTGGGCAGCGCCCAGCCCGACCAGCACCGCCTCGTGTCCGGGCACCGCCCCCAGCGCGAAGTCGCGGTCGGGCGTCAGCGTGTAGAGACAGGTCTTGGACCGCACGGCTGCTCCGCTCCCGGGCAGGAACCCGGCCATGAAATCGGCCAGCAGCGCGAGCCGCTCGGCATCCGGCTCGAACGACCGCTGGTCGGGGTCGACAGCAGGGCCGCCGCAGTCCTCGGCGGCCTTGACGGTCTGCTCGCCGTAGCAGGGGAAGCCGTAGAACGACGGGTCGTCCATCCAGATCCACAGCGGCATCAGCTCGGGCACGAAGTCCGCCGGCCTCGGTGGCGCGAAGTAGGTCACCTGCTCGAGCGTCGTCGTCAACGGCAGCGTCGCGTCCAGGTCACCGAGCAGCCGGTTGGCCCAAGCGTCGGTACAGAGCACGACTCGCCTCGCCCGGATCGCCCCATTCGGCGTCATGACCTCGACACCGGCGTCGGCGAGGTCGCACAGGCCAGTCGCCGGACACCAGTCGCGCAGGTCGGCGCCGTGCCTGCGGGCCAACCGCTGCATCGCCGCCGTAGCCCGTGCTGCCGGCACGATCGCCGCCCGCTCCTGGTAGAGGGTCACGGTGCCGTCCGGCAGGCGAAACTGTGGCCAGCGGTCGCGGACCTGCGCTGTGTCGAGCTGTTCGAACGGTACGGCGAGTGCGCTCATCGACTCGACGTAGTCGGCAGGCGGGATGGCGGCGCCGGGCGGGAAGAAGTCCAGGCCGCCGACAGTCGTGACCAGCGCTTCGCCCGCCGCCGCCTCCAGGTCGGCCCAGTCGCCGTACGCGTCGAAGGTCAACCGGACGTAGCCAGGCGTGTGGTAGCTGTGCCGGAGGATGCGCGAGCTGTCGTGTGACGCGCCACGCTCGTGCCCCAGCGCGAACTGCTCGAGCCCGACCACAGAGCAGCCCCGGGCCGCGAGCTGATAGGCAGTGGCACTGCCCAGCGCACCGAGGCCGACGACGACGACGTCGACGCTCACTGAGTCGACGGTCATTCGGGACCGTCCGCTCCGAGCCGGGGCAGCAGCCAGCGGCGGATATCCGCGCTTGCGTCCTCCATGGGTGCGAACCAGCCGTTCCGGTACGCCCGTGAGGACATGCCACGCTGCACCGACTCGCAGATCGCCCAGTCCTGCCGGTTCACCAGGTCCCACAGATCCGCCGCGTCGTCAGGGTCGAAGTCTGCCGAGTCGATCTCCTCAGGGGCGAAGAGCAGATCGCACCCGACCCTGGTGCGATCCACGGCGAGCGGCCACAAGACGAACGCCGCCACGTGGTCGGGCGAACACGACAGCCACAGGTTCGGGTGCACGAGGGCGCCCTTGTGCCGGCTGCGCTCACTCTCGTCGAGCCCCGTGAACGGTCGACGGTTCGTCGTCCCCGTCAAGGTGAACGTCCAGGCGCCGTCGCGATGCGGGATTCCCTGCTCCCACGGCAACTCCTGGCCGCCACCACCGAACGCAGGGACCAGTCGGGTGAGCTCCGGATGCACCGGGCCGCAGTGATAGCACTCGTTGTAGTTCTCCGACAGCACCTTGTAGTTGGCCGCCACGTCGTAGCGGAGCCGCCGACCAACGCGCAGATCGGCCATCGGATAGCGCTCGAGGCCGGCTACCGCGGGGCCGATCTCGTCGAGCAGCCCGCCCGCGCGTTCCGGCGTGAGATTGACGAAGACGAAGCCGCCCCAAGCCTCGATCGCCACCTCGTGGAGCTCGAAGCGGTCTGCGTCGAAGTCCGCCACGTCCTCGGTGTGCGGCGCCTTGAGCAGCCGGCCGTCGAGGTCATAGGTCCAGGAGTGGTACGGGCAGCGCAGCGAGTGAACGCCGGTGGGCACCGGCAGGTCCCCGCCTGGATCAACCGGCACCACCTGCGAGCCGCGGTGCCGGCAGACGTTGTACGCCGCGTGCAAGCCGCCGGTGCGGTCGCTGGTCAAGAGCAAGGACTCTCCCAGCACGTCGACCACCGCCAGCCGACTCGGTCGGTCGAGGGTCAGCTCGACTAGACGGCCGACGCAGAACCAGGCGGCGGCGAGCACCACGTCGGACTCTCGTCGCCAGTGCAGGTCGTCGACGTACATCTGCTTCGGCAGTGCCGGCTCCAGGGGCATGCTCGACCTCTCCTGATCCGAGGGACGCGGCGTACTGACTCGCGAGTCAGTAAGGCAGGCTCAAGCCTGCCATGTCCGACCCGCTGCGGGAAGTCCGAAAACAGGAGATCGGCTGTCCTGACCAGGGTCTGAAGGCTGATGGCCGTTCGTGTGAGGGCAGCTCAACCGTTCAGACGGACTTTGTTTCGACCCCCTGTTGTGCGGTCGAACGCGTGCCATGCTCGATCGTCAAACAACACCCACCGGCTAGGGGGTCCCGTTGTGGTGATCGAGGATCTGGCGTCCGTCACCTACGAGTGGTCGAACGCGCCCGAATCCGAGCCGGAGCCTGCCCAGCCCGACTGCCCCGAGCTCGAGCCTGCCCATCCTGAATCGCTCCTGCCTGACGCCGAGGCGGCACGTCCCCCGGTGAAGATCACCACCCGGCCGGCGTCTCCCCGTGACGGCGCGCTATTGCTCGACCTCTACATCGCCCGGTACGCCGACGAGCTGGACTGGAACGTCAGCCACCAGCGCAGCATCTTGATCATGCGCGCCCAGGCGGAGGAGGGGCGGCTCGCGAAGCAGTACCCGAACCTCGACCGATTGACGATCTACGCCGACGACGTACCCGCCGGCCGGATGGTCGTCGACTGCAACGAGACCGTCTTCAGGCTGCTCGACATCAGCCTGCTGCCCAGGTTCCGCCGGCAAGGGATCGCCAGCCGGCTGCTCGCCGAGATGCTCGGCGAAGCACGTGCTGCCCGACTGCGGATCCGGCTGGAGGTGCCGAAGTCCGGGTCGGCCCTACGGCTGTTCGAACGGCTCGGGTTCGGTCACCCCCTCGACCTCGGCAGCACCCTGCGGCTCACGTGGGCGCCGCCACCGCTCGAGGACGACGAGAGCGAGCCGTTGCCGAGCCGGGAGGCGCACCGCGGCGAACCGGCCGCGGACGATCTGCTGTCCGTCGACTACCCGCTGAACGGGACCGCGGGCCTGGTAGCCGTCTCGGACTGATCCACCTCAGCGGTCCCGGCGGCCACGGTCGGCTCGACAGGGTGCAGCCAGCAGGCCACCGCGTGCCCGGCCTCGGCAGCCAACACCGGCAGTGCCTTGCCGACGCAGTCGGCGGAGATACCGGCTGCCGCCGCCGTACCGTCCAGGAGCGCCGGGCAGCGCGGGTGGAAACGGCACCCTGACGGGATGCGGGCGGGATCAGGCGTCTCGCCGCGGAGCACGATCGGTGCGAGCTGGTCCATCTCCGGCACGACGGAGAGCAGCGCGCGCGTGTAGGGATGCTGGGGTGCCCCGAGCACTTCCTCGGTGCTGCCGACCTCGACGATCCGGCCGAGGTACATGACGGCGATCCGGTCGGCGATGTTCCAGGCCAGGCCGAGATCGTGAGTGACCACCAGCACCGACAAGCCCAGCTCTTCGCGGAGCCGGAGCAGTAGGGCGAGGATCTCGCCGCGGATCGAGGCGTCCAGGCTCGACACCGGCTCGTCGGCAACCAGCACCTCCGGCTCCAGTGCGAGCGCACCGGCGATGACGACGCGTTGCCGCTGCCCCCCCGACAGCTCGTGCGGGTAGGAGAGGAAGAAGCGCTCCGGCGGGCGCAACCCGGCCCGGCCGAGCGCTCTGGCCACCAGCTCTGTCTCACTCGAGCGCTGTCCCGCCTTCCGCGCCCTCTCCACCAGGCGGTGGATGCGCAGCCCTTCAGCAACGGACTCGTAGACGGTCTGCCGCGGGTTGAGTGCTCCGGTCGGGTCCTGCAGGATCAGCTGCACCCGCCGGCGGTAGGCCCGCAGCGCCCGAACCGAGTAGCGGAGCGGCTGACCGCCATAGGAGACCAGTCCCGCTGACGGCCGTTCGAGGCCGAGCATCGTCCGCGCCAGGGTGGTCTTCCCGCAGCCTGACTCGCCGACGAGAGCGAGGATCTCCCCCTCACCGATGTCGATGTCGACACCGTCGACCGCCTTGGCATCCCGGCGGCCACGGGCGCCGACGAAGGTGACCTGGAGGCTCCGGGTGCTCAACAACCTGCTCATGTCGCCTCTCCGACCGTCTCACCGGCTCGGATACAGGCGACCATGCGGTCGGTGCGGTCGGTGCCGGCCGGCTCCAACCGCGGGTCGATGCGGGAGCAGTCCTCGATCGCCCAGTGGCAGCGGGGATGGAACGTGCAACCGGTCGGAAGGCGCTGTGGATCGGGAGGGTCGCCGGCCAGCCCGGCCGGAGAGTAGCGCGACTTGGGGTCACCTACCCGGGGGAACGCGGCTGCCAGGGCTGCCGAGTAGGGGTGCTGCGGGTCGTCGAAGATCCGGCCGGCGTTCGCGGACTCGACCACCCGGCCGGCGTACATTACAGCGACCCTGTCACAGGTGGAGCTGAGCACGGAGAGGTCGTGGCTGATCAGCAACAGCCCGATCCCGAGCTCGCGCACGAGGCCGGTCATCACGTCGAGCACCTGCGCCTGAACCATCACGTCGAGCGCGGTCGTCGGCTCGTCGGCAACCACCAGCGAAGGGTTGCAGGCGAGCGCCATGGCGATCATCACCCGCTGCTTCTGACCGCCGGACAGCTGGTGCGGGTACGACCTGGCCCGCGCGGCCGAGAGCCCGACCTGCTCGAGCAACTCGCCGACCCGACGGGCTGCCGCCACCTTGCCGACCGTCGCGTCGTGCAGTCTCATCGGCTCGGCGATCTGGTCGCCGATGCGCTGCACCGGGTTGAGCGAATGCAGCGCACCCTGGAAGATCATCGACGCCTCTGCCCAGCGCAGGACCCGCAGCCGACCCCACCGCATGCGCACCACGTCCTTGCCGAGAACGTGCACCTCGCCTTCGACCTTGGCCGTGCGGGGCTGCAGCCGGAGGATCGTGCTCGCAACCGTCGACTTGCCGCAGCCCGACTCACCGGCCACGCCGACGCTCTCGCCGGGCTGGATCGACAGGCTCACTCCGCGGACGGCGGGGACCGACCCCCCGAGCGTCCGGTAGGTGACGTGCAGGTCGCGGATGTCGAGGAGCGGCTCGGTCATCAGCGCTGCCTCAACCGCGGGTTGAAGATCTCCTCGAGTGCCTGACCGACCACAGTGAAGGACAGTACGACGAGGACCACGCAGACGCCGGGCGGGATCAGGTACCACCAGGCACCCAGCGACATCGCGCCGTTGCTGAAGGCGGAGTCGAGCATCGTGCCCCACGACACTCTCGTCGGGTCCCCCAGCCCGAGGAACGACAGCGTCGTCTCGGCGAGGATCGCGCCGGCCACCGTGAGCGTGGTGTTGGCGAAGACCATCGGCATCACGTTCGGCAGCACGTGCCGGGTCATCTGGTGCCAGTTGCCGGCCCCGAGCACCCGGGCCCGCTCCATGTACGGCCTAGCCTCGATGGACAGCGTTTGCGAACGGATCAGCAAGGCGGTCCCCGGCCAGCTGGTGATACCGATGACGAAGGCGATGTTGACCAGCGACGCCCCGAGGAGGGAGGCCAGCACGAGGGCGAGCGGAAGGAAGGGGATGACCAGGAACCACTCGGTCAGCCGGAACAGCAGTCCGCCGATCCGGCCACCGAAGTGACCAGACGAGATGCCGATCAGCGTCCCGATCACCACCGAGATCAAGGTCGCGAACAGCCCCACGAAGAGCGAGACGCGCGACCCCCAGATGAGGAGGGTGAGAACCGACCGGCCGCTCTCGTCGGTGCCCAGCCAGTAATGCGACGACGGTGCGCCCATCACCGGGCCGGTCGCCTTGGTCACCTCGAGCCCGTTCGAGTTCGCGAGCAGCGGCGCGAACACGGCCATCAGCGCGAAGAGGACGAGCACCACCAGGCCAGCCACGCCGATGCGGTGGCGGGCGAAGCTCTTCCAGCTCCGGACAGCGGCGTCACGGCGCCGCAGCCAGGTGACCCGGCGCGGGCTCAGCGCCTGGACGGTCTGCGCCGTCTGGCCGGCTTCAGTGGTCATAGCCTGACCCTCGGGTCGAGCCACCCGTAGAGCAGCTGAGCGATGAGATTGGCGACGATCACCGACGCCGAGAACACCAGGAACGCACCTTGCAGCACCGGGTAGTCGGGGATCTTCAGCGCATCCGTGGTCAGCAGCCCGAGACCAGGGATCGAGAACACCGTCTCGATGGTGATAGCGCCGGAGACGATGAAGCCGAGGTTGAGCGCGACCAATGTCACCACCGGCAGCAGCGCATTGCGGGTTGCGTGCCGTCGGCGGACGAGGACGTCACGCAGTCCCTTGGCCCGGGCGGTGACGAGGTAGTCCTCCCCCATCTCGTCGAGCAGTGCCGATCGCATGATCAGCGCGTATTCGGCCAGGTAGGCGATCGTCAATGTGACCACCGGCAGGGTGAGGTGCCAGGCCATGTTGAGCACGCCGTGCACCGACGAGCCGTTGACACCGGGGTCGATCAGACCGCCGATCGGAAAGACGCCGGGGATCGGCCCGAAGCCGACAGCGAAGAGGAAGAACAGAATCAGGCCCAGCCACCACTCCGGCATGGAGTAGAGGACGATCGTGCCGGTCGTGCTGATCGTGTCGAACATCTGGCCGCGATACCAGGCGGCCAACGTGCCCATCCACAGCCCGATGAGGATCGACAGGATCGTCGACGTACCGACAAGGGCCAGCGTCGGCCAGAGCCGGTCGATGAGCAGCGAGCCGACGGACTGGCGGTACTGGAACGAGACACCGAACTGGCCGGTTGCCGTGTTCTTCAGATAGGTGAGGAACTGCACCGGCAACGGCTGGTCGAGCCCGAGCGTCTTGGTGAGCGCCGCGACCTGTTTGGGCGTCGTTGCTCGGCCGCGCGCCAGTGTGCGGACGGGGTCGGACGGGATGACACGGAACAAGAAGAAGTTGACGACGAGCATGAACAGCAGGCTGGTCGCGGCACCGAACAGCTTGCGGACGAGGAACCACAGCCCGGTCGAGCGTCTGCTCGACCGGGCTCGTTGCTGTGGTACGTCAGGGAGCGGCTCGACGCCGACCTCGGCGGCAGCGGTCATTCGCGGCTGTCGGCGGTGCCCCGACGGTAGAGCGCGAAGCCACCGAGCAGGCCGCCAACCCCGATGACCGCTGCGACGACGACGATGATCAGCACCGTCGACCCGCTCCCGGAGTCGGTGCTGCCGCTCGCAACCGGGTTCGAGCCGCCGCCAGAGCCGTTGCTCCCGCCCTGGCCGGCTGTCTGAGTCGAGCCCCACCAGGTCTGACAGGGAGTGCCCGCCGGCTCGATGTGGACGTAGTTGTTGACGCCGTACTGGAACAGCAGGATCCCGCCCGGGTTCGGCTGCGGCACGAAGCAGTGGAACCTGTCCGTGCGGTAGGCCTCGCCGATCGAGGAGTACGCCGTGTTGAGGTAGGGAGCGGCGTAGTACAGCATCCGCTGCATCCGCTTCACGATCGCTTCGCGCTGAGCCTGGTTGGTCGAGTCGTGCTGCTCGGTATAGAGCTTGTCGTAGGTCTTGTTGCACCACCACGAGTCCGACCAGTTGCCGCGCTGACCACAGGTGAAGTAGCTCAACATCGAGTCCGGGTCGGGCTCGACGTACCAGCCCCACTGGAACGTGTCGTAGTCGCCGGTCAGGATCGTGTTGGTGAGCTTGCCGCTCTCCATCGAGGTGATCTTCGACGGGATGCCGAGGTCCTTGAGGTAGCCCTGGAAGAAGTTCATCGTGCCGAGCGACGTCGGCGACTCCGATCGGGCGTAGAGCCGGAGCGGCTGCATCGGCGAGCCGTCGGGCATCGTGCGCTGGCCACTGGAGTTCAGCTTGTAGCCGGCCGCGTTGAGCAGCCGGCCTGCCTTCTTGGGGTCGTAGGCGAAGGCACCCTGCGGTCCCTTCCACTGGTACTGCTTATACGCCGGCGGGATGATCGTCGTCGCGGGCTTGCCACCACCCTGATAGACGCGCTGGATGATCGCCTGCCTGTCGATCGCGAAGTTCAGCGCGAACCGGAACTTCGGGTCGAGGACGGCCGGGTTGGGGTCGCCCTTCGGCTTGCCGGTCTTGAGGTCCACCGAGCCGGTGTTGAAGGCGATCTCGTCGAAGCCCGGTGAGTCCCCGTTCTGCGCCACGATGTTTGGCTGGCCTTGCAGGGCCTTGACCTGCAGCGGGGAGATTCCCTCGGCGAAGTCGACCTCACCCTTCTTCAGGGCCTGGACGAGCGTGTCCTCGGCGTTGTAGACCCGGAAGATCAGCTGGTCGATGTGCGGCCTGCCCTGCCAGTAGTTCGGGTTGGCCTTGAAGACGTACAGCGACCCGCTGGCCTTGCCCGAGACGATGCGGAACGGACCCGACCCGACGACGTTCGGCGGCTCGTTGGAGTAGGTCTTGACCTGCTTCTCGCTGATGTGCTCCCAGATGTGCTTCGGGATGATCGGCATCGGCAATAGCGGCAGCACGGCGTTGGGCTTCTTCAGCTTCAGCACGACTGTCGTCGGGTTCGGCGCCGTCACCGTCTGCACCGATTTCAGATAGCTGCCCCAGCTGGACGACTCCGTCGAGCCGTGCATGATCCGGTTGTAGGTGTAGGCGATGTCGGCCGCGGTCAGCGGCTTGCCGTCGGACCACTTCACCCCGGTGCGGATGTGGAACGTCCAGGTCAGGCCGTTGTCGGAGGTGTCCCACGACTTCGCGAGGCCGGGCCGTGGCGACATGTCCGTCATGTTGTAGTTGATCATGTAGTCGTACATGAGCGCCCACATCTCGTACGACTCCGCCTCGATGCCGAGGAACGGGTTGAACGAGTCGACGTTGTTCAAGATGCCGACCGTGAACGTCACCGGGGAGGCGGCAGAACGACTGGGCACCGGTGCCTTGACCGGCCCTGTCGAGGCTCCCAGCGCCGCCGCGGGGAGCGCAAGCGCGGTCAGCGCCGCCAACGCGACCGCGACGACCCGAAGCCGACGTCGGCGCCGGGACGGGGGGAAAGGTGCTGCCAGGCGAGTCGTCATCTCGACCTCCTCGGGGTAGGTTGCGCGACATGGCCGGCCAGCAGACAGCTCCTCCGAGCGCCAGGCGTGCGGAGACGACGTACACCCAGCACGGGATCGAACGACTCGACCCGTACTCGTGGATGCACGACGTGGGTTCGGAGGAGAGCCAGGCGAACCTGCGGGCCGAGCGAGCGTTCTACGACGCTGCCACTGCGCATCTCGGTCCCCTGGCTCAAGGTCTCACGAAGGCCATGTCGGCCCGAATCCCGCCCACCGAGGTCTCGGTGACCCGGGATCGTTGCGCCTTTGTCTACTACACGATCCGCCGAGAAGGAAGTGACTACGGCGAGATTCGGCGCTTTCGCCGCACAATCGCAACCGAAACCGGACCAACCGAGCGCTCTGACGACGAAATCGTCCTGGATCTGGAGCAGCTCCGTGGCGAGTCCGCCCACCTCGAGCTCGGCGTCTGTGAGGTGAGCCCGAACGAGCAGCTGCTCGCCTACTCCGTCGACGTGACTGGCGACGAGGTCTACGAGCTGCGGTTCCGCGATCTGCGAACGGGCGACGACCTTCCGGACCGGATCCCGCGCAGCTACTACTCGGCGGCCTGGAGCAGCGACTCGGGCTCACTGTTCTACACGGTGCACGACGAGGCCTACCGGCCGTTTGAGGTGCGCCGGCATGTGCTGGGCGACACCAATGGTGACGATCTGGTGTTCCGCGAGGACGACGTGAAGTACGACGTCGAGGTCCGTGGCTGTCGGAGCGGCCGGCTGGTCGTTGTCCACACTGCCAACCGCGACACCAGCGAGGAGTGGCTGGTCGACGCCGAGCATCCCGACGAGGCGCCCCGCTGCGTGGAGCCGCGCCGGTCCGGGCTCGAGTACTACGTCGAGCACGCCCCCTCGCCAGGCGAGGACCGGCTGACGGTACTGACCAACGACGACGCCATCGAGTACCAGGTGATGGTGACGCCGACCGCTGCTCCCGGGCACGAGAACTGGCGGCCGCTGGTGCCCGAGGACCCGAGCGTTCGGATCGAGCGGGTCGATGCCTTCGCCGAGCATCTCGTGCTCTCGGTGCGCACCGGCGGGCTGCCCCAGCTGATCGTCACCGACGTCGACGGCGCCGTGCTGCATCGGCTCGACCCGCCGGCAGCGGGTTCCGTGCAGCTCGGCGACAACGACCTCTGGGAGACGCCGAGCATCGTTGTCGAACGTCAGTCGTTCAGCGAGCCGGCTATCTGGTACGACGTCGACCTGGCCACCGGTGCTGCGACGGAGCGGCATCGGGCGGACGTGCCGGGCTACGACCGTGCCGCCTACGTCAGCGAGCGCATCGAGGTCCCCGCCAGAGACGGCGTGCCGATCCCGGTGACCCTCGTCCGGCGGACGGACACGCCGTTGGACGGGACGGCGCCCTGTCTGATGTACGGCTACGGCGCCTACGAGGCGATCTTCGAAGCCGAGTTCGACGTCCCGTTGAGTGTGCTGCTCGATCAGGGCGTCGTCTACGCCCACGCCCACATCCGCGGCGGTGGCGAGGGTGGCCGGCGGTGGTGGCTCGACGGGCGGCTCGAGCACAAGCACCACACCTTCGACGACTACGTCGACGTGGCCGAGTCGATCGGCGGTCGGCTCGTGGACGGTGACCGGATCGCCAGCCGCGGCCTGTCCGCCGGCGGTCTGCTGCAGGCTGCGGTGTTCAGCCGGGCACCGCGCGTATGGCGCGCCGTCGTCGCCGAGGTCCCGTTCGTCGACGTGGTCACGACCATGCTCGACCCGACGATCCCGTTGACGCCGAACGAGTGGGACGAGTGGGGTGATCCGCGCCGAGCCGAGGACTTCGCCTGGATGCTCGCCTACTCGCCGTACGACAACATCCCGCCGGCCGGCGGCAGGCCCGACCTCCTCGTCACCGGCGCGCTCCACGATGCGCGCGTGATGGTCTGGGAGCCCGCGAAGTGGTCGGCGGCGCTGCGGGCGAGTGACCCTGAGTGGGCGCCTCGTTGCCTGTTCCGCGTCGACCTCGGGGAGGGGGCGCATGCCGGTCCGACCGGGCGCTTCGCGCGGCTGACCTACGAAGCCGAGATCTACGCGTGGGTGTTGGACCGACTGGGTCACTGACCGTAGGAGTAGCGCAGGTCGGCGAAGAGGAGATGGTTGAGTCGGTGCCGCAGGTGACCCAACTTGCTCGCGTCCGGCGGGTCATCGGGTGTGAGCAGCGTGAAGGTCAGCGCCGTCTCATCTCTGACGAGACGCAGCTCGAAGCGGACTTGGTCGTTCGGTCTCGTAGGCCACAGGGACGACCACACAACAAGATCCGGTGCGACGGCGCGGAGGACCTGCGGGTCGACTTCGTCCGGCAGCAGGTTGAGCCACTGTCGGGCCTGCGGCCGGCGAGGGGTGACCAGTGACTCCCACACGACCGGCGGTGGTGCGGGGAGCTTACGGGTGCGGGACCCGAGCTCGATCATGGCCACCACGCTACGCGCGGGGCGTTGCCTAGGCTGATCTGCGGAACGGAGGCCCAGCATGAGCGAGTACGTCGATTGGCCGGTTGGGAATCGGAGCCCGGTCGGACTCGCGGTGCTCCTACCCGGCAAGAACTACCCCGCGACGATGCCGCTCCTCACGTTCGCTGGTCGCGTGGCTCTTCAGCATGGTTGGCGGGTCCGCGCGGTGTCATGGGAGGCGCCGGATCTTGATTCGAGGGACACGGTCGAGTGGGTGGGGACGCAACTGGAAGAGGCCGTCGGGGACGTCGAGGGCCGAGTGCTGGTCGTCGGCAAGTCGCTTGGCACGTGCAGCGCCGCATACGCCGCTCCGCGCGGGTGGGACAGCGTCTGGTTGACACCTCTACTGCACCTTCCCGAGGTCGTGGAGGCGATGTCTGTCCACACCGGCCGGCAGCTACTCGTCGGTGGCACTGAAGACGCGGCCTGGGATCTGGAAGCCGCTCGCACGATCGGTGGAGACGTCGCCCAGATTGAAGGTGGCGATCACGGGATGTTCTCCGCTGACGCGGTTAGGACTGCGGAGATGCACGTCGAGGTCACTCGTGCCATCGACGAGTGGCTCCGCGGCTCCTCCTAAGTTGCTGATCTGATCGACGCGGTGCTGGACGCTGCTTCGAGGCGACCAAGGGAACGTTCGAGGCGAGGTCAGCGGAAGTGCTGGTGCCCGCGGGCTCCCTCGGGGGTCTCGCCGTCGACGGTGACAACGCCCGCAGGTCCGTCGAGGACGGCGCCGATCGGCCGCCAACTCTCGCCCAGTGCAGTCTCTGCGGGGAAGGTGCCGACCAGGCAGTAGTCGTCGCCGCCGGTCAACACGAACTCCATCGGGTCGACCCCGAGTGCCGCGCCGACCGACTGCAGCGGTTCGGCGATCTCGAGTCGACCGCGACTCAGGTCGATGGCCACCCCGCTGGCCGCAGCGATGTGCCCCAGGTCCTGCAGCAGACCGTCGCTGACGTCGATGAGAGAGGTGGCGCCGAGTCGGGCAGCCTCGGGGCCGGCGAGATACGGCGGCTGCGGCCGCAGGTGGGCGTCGACGACAGCCCGCGGCGAGCGAAATCCGCGTGCTAACACCGCAAAGCCGGCGGCCGCCCAACCCTGCCGTCCCGCCATCGCAACGATGTCACCCGGCCGAGCACCGGACCGCATGACGACGCCGTGCTCGCACCTGCCGATGGCCGTCACCGACACGATGATCACGTCGGCTCGGGTGACGTCCCCACCGACGACACTCGCGCCGACCCGCCCCGCCTCCTCAGCGAGGCCGGCCGCGAAGTCGGTCGCCCACCGCACCTCGAGCTCGGGCGGCGCCCCCAGCGCCACCAGCAGCGCGACGGCTCGACCACCCATCGCGTTGATGTCGGAGAGGTTCTCCGCCGCTGCCTTCGCTCCGATATCCGAGGCGCTGGACCAGTCCCGACGAAAGTGCTCACGTTCGACCAGCATGTCGACTGACACGACGACCTGTCCGCCGTCGACAGCGAGCACAGCCGCGTCGTCGCCAGGACCGAGCTGGACCTCGGGCCCGGTCGGGAACAACGCGGCCAGCGCATCGACCAGTCCGAACTCTCCGAGCTCTGCGATGCTTCCTGTGGCAGGCGGCTGGCCCATGGAGCAATCCTTCCGTCGTCACCCTGTCTGCTACCTGGTTGCCAGTCGCAGACGGAGGCCATGGTCTGTGCCGTTGGCGCCACCATGGGCACCCGGTAGCGTGAGGGCACCACGACAAGGCGAGGCTGGAGGTCAGCGGTGGTCCAAGCGTATGTCTTGATCCAGACCGAGGTCGGGCGAGCCGCCCAGGTGGCCCGCGCCATCAACGACGTCCCCGGCGTGCTGGTGGCCGAGGACGTGACCGGCCCGTACGACGTGATCGTCCGCGCGGAGGCGCACGATGTCGACGAGCTCGGCAAGCTCGTCGTGGCCAAGGTGCAGGGCATCGAGGGCATCACCAGGACGCTGACCTGTCCCGTGGTGCATATCTGATCCGAGCCTGGCAGTTCAGCCCTGCTCGTCGACGGGCCCGAACGCTGCCCGCTGTCCTCGTCGTGGTGCTTCTCGGAACGGGCTGCGGAGGGTCCGGCCACCCGACCACACACGCGGTACAGGTCCGCTCGCCGCATCCCCTGGGTGATCACGCCAAACAGTGCCGCCGGCTCGTCGCCGCCCTGCCCACCAGAGTTGCAGGGCAAGGGGTGCGGCCGGTCCAGTCACACTCGCCGTTCGTTGCCGCTTGGGGAGACCCGGCAATCGTGCTGCGGTGCGGCGTGGCCAAGCCACCGGCGCTGCGGCCGACGGCGGAGTGCTACGTGATCAACCGGGTCGGCTGGTTCGCCGCGTCCGACGGTCGGCAGGCCGATCCGACGCGGCCGATAACCAGCGCGCTCACCTTCACCACGATCGGCCGATCGACGTATGTGCAGGTGGTGGTGCCGGCTGCCTACCAGCCGGCGGCCAACGCGCTCGCCGACGTCGCTGCAAGCATCAGAACAGCCACGAACTGGCCGCACCCCTGTCGCTGAGCCGGGACCAGCGGCCCAGCCGGTTAACGCAGGCCAGTGGGTCGGTTCAGCGCCAGCTCGATCAGCCGATGCACGAGCTCGGGGTAGTCGACGCCGCTTTCGGCCCACATCCGCGGATACATCGAGGCCGGAGTGAAACCCGGCATCGTGTTGATCTCGTTGACCAGCAGCCGACCACTGTGGTCGAGGAAGAAGTCCACCCGGGCCAGACCCTCGCAGCCGATCGCTTCGAACGCCCGAACCGACGCTGCCTGCACCTCCTCGGTCACCTCCGGCCGTAAGTCCGCCGGCACCTGGAGGGTGACCTCCTCCTCGCCCAGGTACTTGGCCTCGAAGTCGTAGAACTGGTGCCGGCCGTAGCTGGTGATCTCCGCGGGCACGCTGGCGTCGGCTCCACCGTCGAGTCGCTGCAGCACACCGCACTCCAGTTCGCGCGCGTCTCCGACGCCGGCCTCGACGAGCACCTTCGGGTCATACGCCATCGCCGCCTCCACCGCGGCTGCGACGTCGTCAGCGCTGTTCACCTTGGTGATCCCGAGGCTCGACCCGCCACGGGCCGGCTTGACGAACACCGGGTAGCCGAGCGCGTCGATGCTCTCCATGGCTGCCGCCCGGTCAGCCTCCCATTCCCCCGGTCGCATCACGCCGTAGGGGGTCGTGGCGATGGCGTGGGCGGCGAGCACAAGCTTCATGTAGTGCTTGTCCATGCCGACGGCCGAGGCAAGCACTCCGGACCCGACATAGGGGATGCCAGCCATCTCGAACAGGCCCTGGATCGTCCCGTCCTCGCCCCAGGGTCCATGCAGGAGCGGGAAGACGACATCGACCTCGCCGAGGGCGCGCGGCGGCTGACCGGGCTCGGCAACGACCAGGCCCCGTTGCATGGGGTCATGGCTGAGTACGACGGCGGTGCCGGACGGGTCGACGGACGGAATGTGGCCGGCGGTCAGTGCGAGGCGTTCCCCATCGGCGGACTCCAGCACCCACCGCCCATCGACGCTGATCCCGACCGGCAGCACGTCGTACTCATCCTTGTCGATCGCCGCCAGCACACTCGCCGCCGTCGCGCAGGAGACCGCATGCTCGCTGGAGCGACCGCCGAAGACCACCGCGACGCGGGGCTTGCGAGCCGGGCTCATGGGCGGACACTACCTCCCGCACAATGGCTGCTGTGACATCACACGACGAGCAGACGCAGCCATCCAGCCCGATCCAGTCCACCGGCGGGCTGGACCCGAAGACCGTTGCGGTCAAGGCAGGGCGCCCTCCGAACGAGCCGGACCAACCGCTCAACCCGCCGTTGGTCTTGGCCTCCACCTATGTGGCCGGCGGCGAGCTCGAGTACGGCCGCTACGGCAACCCGACCTGGCAGGCGCTCGAGACCGCGGTGGGCGAGCTCGAGGGCGGACAGGCGCTGTCGTTCGCCTCCGGGATGGCGGCCGTGTCGACGCTCCTCGGGCTTGTCGCCCCGGGCGAGAAGGTGGTGGCAGCCCGGCACTGCTACCTCGGCACGCTCCACCAGCTCGCCGGCCTCGAACAGCGTGGCGCGATCACAGCCGTCCTCGTCGACATCGACGACACGGAGCAGGTCGTGGCCGCCCTTGACGACGACGTAGCGCTGCTGTGGATCGAGTCGCCGACGAATCCGGCCCTGGAGGTGGCTGACATCCCGGCCCTGTGCAGCGCAGCACACGACCACGGCATCAAGGTGGTTGTCGACAACACCTTCGCCACGCCGATGTTGCAACGGCCGCTCTCGATGGGGGCCGACATCGTGCTGCATTCGGCCACCAAGTACATCTCCGGCCACACCGACGTCCTGGTCGGGATCATCGTGACCAACGACGACGAGGTGCTCGCCGCCGTCGACGAACGGCGGCGCTCGCTCGGCGCCCTGCCGGGGGCGTTCGACGCCTGGTTGGCCCTGCGTGGGCTACGGACGATGCCACTGCGGGTCGAACGAGCACAGCAGAATGCAAGAGAGCTGGCGCGGCGGCTGTCCGAACACCAGGCAGTGGAACGCGTCCGCTATCCGGGCTTCGGCGGAATCGTGTCGATCGACGTTCGCGGCGGCGCCGCCGGGGCGGACAAGGTCACCTCGTCCACGTCGATCTGGGTCAATACGACCAGCCTCGGCGGGGTGGAGTCGACGTTCGAGCGCCGCCGCCGCTGGAGCAGCGAGTCGCCGACGATCCCGGAGGGGCTGATCAGGCTCAGCGTCGGCGTCGAGGACGTCGACGACCTGTGGGCAGACCTGTCGACAGCCCTCGACGGTGTGTCAGCGCAGCAGCCCTGACCGCTGGCGGCTCGACTCCCGCTCCGACTTCGCCGATCGCGAAATCAGGCTCGCCACGAGCTCCTTCGGCGTGAGCTCTCCGCGCAGCAGTGCAGCCACGTGCTCCACGATCGGCATCTCGACGCCGTGCCGGGCCGCGAGGTCGCGGATCGACTCGCACGACGCGACGCCTTCGGCGACCTGGCGGGTGGACGACTCGATCTCGGCGAGGGTCAGGCCCTGACCGAGCTTCTCGCCGAACGTGCGGTTGCGCGACAGCCTCGACGAGCAGGTCGCGACCAAATCGCCGAGTCCGGCGAGGCCGGAGAAAGTGCTCGCCTCGGCGCCCAAGGCAACTCCGAGCCGGGCGATCTCGGCCAGCCCGCGGGTGATGACCGATGCCGTCGCGTTGTCGCCGAAACCTAGCCCGATCGCCATCCCCACCGCCAGGGCGATCACGTTCTTCGTCGCTCCGCCGAGCTCGCATCCGATCACATCGTTGTTGGTGTACGGCCTGAAGGCGGGTGTGTGACAGCTGCGCTGCAGCATCGCTGCCACGTCCTCGTCGACACAGCCGATCACCGCCGCTGCAGGCTGCCGCACGGCGATCTCATGTGACAGGTTCGGGCCTGACAACACGGCCACCCGCGCCTCCGGCAGCCCGGTGACCGCGACGATCACCTCACTCATCCGGTTGGTGGTTCCCAGCTCGATGCCCTTGATGAGGCTCAGCACGACGGCCGCTCGGGGAACGTGCGCCACCCACTCTTCGAGGTTGGTCCGCAGCGTCTGAGAGGGCACTGCCAACACCACGACTTCGGCGCCGCGGAGCGCGGCGGCCGGGTCAGGCGTCGCGCTGATCGACTCCGGAAGCAGCACACCGGGCAGGTAGTCGGCGTTCGCCCTCGTCGCATTGATCCGGTCGCAAAGCTCAGCGCGGCGCCCCCACAGGGACACGGTGTTGCCGGCGTCGGACAGCACCAGGGAGAAGGCGGTCCCCCAGGAACCGGCCCCGAGCACGGCGACCCGGCTCATGCGGTCGGCTCCTGCGGGCGAGTGGGCGCCGGCTCGCCCCTGAGCTGGCTCAACAGATCGGTGATGGCGGTGGTCAGCCGGGCGGACCCCTCCAGCAGCAGGGCCGAGGTAATCGGCTCGCTGACGAGGTCGGAGAGATCGACCGGTTCGCCTGCAACGACGTGCATGGTCTTGGGTGGCAGCAGGCGCAGCCTGCGCGAGTACGGCGCCAACACCTCATGAGCGCCCCACTGGGCAACCGGCACCAACGGGCAGCCCGTCGCGAGCGCGATCCTGACCGCACCGCTCTTGGCCCGCATAGGCCAGAGCTCGGGATCCCTGGTGATCGTTCCTTCCGGATACACGACGACACACTCGCCGCGCTCGACCGCGACCACTGCCGCACTGAAGGCCGTCGCCGCGGTCGGCAGCCGACGGTGCACCGGAATCTGACCCGCACTGGCGAGCAGGCGGCCGAGTACGGGCACGGCGAACAGCTCGGCCTTGCCGAGGAACCTCGGGGAACGGCCGCGGTCAGTGATGAAGTGGCCGAGCACGAGAGGGTCGAAGTGAGAGATGTGGTTGACGGCCAGCACGCAGCCGCCGTCCACGGGCACGTTGTCCATGCCGCGCCAGTCGCGCTTCGTCACCAGCATGAGCAGCGGCCGCAGGACCCGGACGCATGCCGACAGCGCCCACCCACGCCGTACGGGCTGTGCCGGTGGAGATTCAGCCATGGCCGCCGGATGGCAGGATCGTCATTGATGCCTCCTCTCGACGGCCCGGCTCAGATCTGGACCATCATCATCCCAGTCAAGGAGACCGCCGTCGCAAAGACCCGGTTGCGAGGCCACTCCGCGCAGCAGCGAGCCGCGCTCGCCGTCGCGTTCGCACTGGATGCGGCGACCGCCGCACACGACTGCGGGCTCGTACGCCGAGTGGTGGCCGTGAGCAACGACGATCGGGCCCGTGACCGGCTGGAGGCGCTCGGGATTGACGTCCTTGCCGATGTCCCGGACGCCGGCATCAACCCGGCCTTGAGCCATGCGGCGGACCAGGTCCGCGCCCGCGACCCACGGGCGGCGTTGGCCGCCATGTCTGCAGACCTGCCGGCCTTGCGTGGGAGCGTCTTGACCGACGCCATCGAACGGGCGGGCACCGCAAGCCGATGGTTCGTCGCCGACCGGTACGGCACCGGCACGACGCTGCTTGCCGCTCGACCGGGGGTGGACCTTGACCCGCAGTTCGGTCGACACTCAGCGGCAGCGCACCGCTCCTCCGGCGCCGTCGCCCTTGACGGTGCCGGGTTGGACGGTTTGCGAGGCGATGTGGACACCGAACAGGATCTCCGATCGGCGGTGATCCTGGGCGTCGGCCGGTACACCCGGGCCGCGCTGACGTCGATGGGGATGGCAGTCGCAGGGCTGTAGAGACGCCGAGGGGCCGGCGATCACGCCGGCCCCTCGGAGAGCGCAGCTCAGCTCTTCTTGGCGGTCTTCTTCGCTGTCGACTTCTTGGCGGCGGTCTTCTTGGCCGAAGCCTTCTTCGCCGACGTCTTCTTCGCGGTCGACTTCTTGGCCGGGCTGGACTTCGTCGCCGTCTTCTTCGCCGAAGCCTTCTTAGCGGTGGACTTCTTGGCTGTCGACTTCTTCGCCGTCTTCTTCGCTGTCGACTTCTTCGCGGTCTTCTTGGCGGGGCTGCTCTTCTTGGCAGTCGACTTCTTCGCTGCCGACTTCTTCGCTGTCGACTTGGTCGCGGTCTTCTTGGTAGGCGAGGCTGCGGCAGCAACCGCGGGCAACTTCTTGTCCCCGGCGACGACGGCCTTGAACTCCGCCCCGGCGCGGAACTTCGGCACGGCGGTCTTCTTGGCCCGCTTGCGCTCGCCGGTCCGCGGGTTGCGCACCATTCGCGCCGGCCGGACAGCCTTCTCGAAGGCGCCGAAGCCGGTGATCGCGACCTTTTCGCCCTTCGCCACCTGACGGGTGATCGTGTCGATCACGGACTCGAGAGCATGCTGAGCGTGCTTCTTGTTGCCCTCGAACTGGCTCGACAGGGCCTGGATGAGTTCACTCTTGTTCACTGGGCTTCCCTTTCGTGAACTTCGACGTGTCGAGCCCGTGCTCGACGTTCGTGGAAACGCTAGGACCATGAAACCGCAAATCGGTGGCAGACACACAGCCACACACTCATGTTCCGTTGGGTTTTCTGGTCCGCCCGGCGACGTTCACGACGTCCTTTGCGGCGGCTCGACACGACCGGTGAGCAGCGCTCTCGATCGACCTGTCGGCGCAAACCCCTTGGTGGCTTCACGTTTGGGGAGGGCGTCGACAATCAGAACCTCCTCGAACTAGCCCGAGAAAAGCGTTTGCTGCGGCGCTCGCACCGACTCGAGGTCCAGCAAAAACCTCTTACGCGCAAGACCTCCCGCATAGCCGGTCAACGTGCCGTCGGCGCCGATCACTCGATGACAGGGAACGACGATCGCGATCGGATTGGTGGCGTTGGCGACACCCACGGCCCTCGCACCACCTGCTGGCAGGCCGAGGCGGCGTGCGATCTCGCCGTACGAGGCCGTCTCGCCGTAGGGGATCCCACACAGCGCCGACCAGACCCGACGCTGGAAGTCCGTTCCATGCGGCGCCAGCGGCAGTTCGAAGTCGGTCAGCCCGCCGGCGAAGTAAGCGGTCAGCTGACGAGCCGCCTCCTTCAACAAAGGCGTCTGTGGGTCAGAGTCAGAAGTCGGATGCTCGTCGAGGAAGCCGACCTCGGTCAGCGCGTCTGGCGTTCCGGCCAGCCGAAGCCAGCCGACCGGGGAGTCGATGATCGTGGTGGATCGCGTTGTCATCAAAGCCCTTCCTTGCTCGAACTGTTCCATACATGCATGAGGGCGTACGACCGCCATGGCTGCCATCCCTTCACGACCTCAGCCGACCGCTCGGCCACGCCGAGACTGCGAAGTCCGGCACGCACCCCGAGATCGGAGGGCAGGAAGACGTCGGGGTCGCCGAGCGCCCGCAGGGCGATGTATGCGGCGGTCCATGGCCCGATGCCGGGGATCGCAAGCAACGCTTCGCGGACGGCTTTCCGGTCGGCGCCGCGATCGAGCAGCAGGTCCCGGCTCGCGACTCGCTCGGACAGCGCGACGAGGGCCCGCGCACGGGCCCGCGGCATGGGGAGCCTGGCCGGGTCGACCTCCGCCAGTACCTCCGGCGGGGGGAAGACGTGGCTCAGCGCCGTTGCCGAGCCCTGATCGGCCGGCGACACGACGCCTGACGTCAGCCGCTCGCCGTAACCGTCGACAAGTCGCGTCACAACGGTCCGCGCACCTGCGACCGAGATCTGCTGGCCGACGATCGCGCGAACGGCAGCTTCGAACCCGTCGACGTGGCCGGGCACGCGGATACCCGGCCTCTTCAGCACCCACGGCCGCAGTACCTCGTCGGCCGCCAGGTGGCGGTCGACGGCCACCGGGTCTGCGTCGAGGTCGAACAACCACCGGCAGCGCGAGACGGCGGTCGCCAGGTCGCGCAGGTCTGCCAACCACAGCGTGCACCGCACCCGGTCCTCGGTCGGCTCGAGAAGTGCCACGCCGGCGCCGCGCGGGAGCCGCAGCGTGCGCGCATAGGAGGCCTCTGTCACGATCTCGATCCCGCTGACGGCTCGCGGCCGGAGAAACCGGAGCAGGCCTTCGTGGTCGAACGGCTGTCGGACGGCGAGCGAGAGCTCGATCGCGCCGGGTTGGACTTTGGCCGCTTGGCCGGGCCGCCGTCGACGCAGCTCGCTCGGCGTCAACGCGAAGGACTCCCGGACCGACGCGTTGAACTGCCGGACACTGGCGAAGCCGGCCGCGAAGGCGATGTCTGCGAATGACATGCCCGTGGTCTCGATCAGGATGCGGGCGGTGTGTGCGCGATGTGCCCGGGCGAGCGCCAGCGGGCCGGCACCCAGCTCCTGGGTCAGCAACCGACCCAGATGGCGACTGGTGTAACCGATCCGACGGGCCAGTCCCTCGACGCCTTCCCGCTCGACAACACCGTCTTCGATCAACCGCATTGTGCGGCCGGCAACATCGGCCCGCACGTCCCAGTCCGGCGAGCCCGGCGCCACGTCGGGCCGGCACCGGCGGCAGGCGCGGAAGCCGGCTGCCTGGGCGGCCGCGGCGGTGACGAAGAACACGACGTTGTCATGGCGCGGCGTGATCGCCGGGCAGGACGGCCGGCAGTAGATACCGGTGCTGGTCACAGCCGTGAAGAAGACGCCGTCGAAGCGGCGGTCCTTGCTCTGCACGGCCCGGTAGCAGGCGGCGTCGTCGACGACCACGCCCTTCCACTCAGCCCGTCGCACTTTCGCCATGTCCCCAGTCAACCCTTTTGCCCCACCGAGCGCTGGCGGAAATCCGACATCCTCTTCCGGCAGAGACGGCAGATGTGCGCAGCGGGTTTGCCTTCCCCACTTGAGGGATACATGGCCCGAATCCTCAGGAAGGACGACCCAATGGCATCCACACCATACGAACCCTCGACCGTTTCGTACGGCGGGACCGGAATCGAGTCAGACGTTTACTCGTCGACCGACCAATCGACAGCAGACGCCGCCAAGGGAGAGGCGAGTCGGCTGAAGGACACTGCCGCCCAGACCGGCAGCGACCTTGCCGACACGGCCAAGGAACAGGCCGCCCAGGTCACGGCTGATGCGAAAGACCAGGCCAAGCAGTTGGCCGGGGAGGCGCGCGACCAGTTGACCGACCACGCCGGAAGCCAGATGCAGCGGGCCGCCGGCAACCTCAGGTCACTCAGCGACGAACTGTCCGGGATGGCCCATCACAGCGAGCAGTCCGGCATGGGTGCTCAACTGGCCCGGCAGGGTAGCGACGTGGCTGGAAAGGCAGCGAGCTACCTCGAAGATCGGCAGCCAGGCGACCTCGTGGACGATCTGCGAGACTTCGCCAGGCGTCGCCCCGGCACGTTCATCCTCGGCGCGACTGTCGCCGGTGTCCTCGTCGGCCGCCTGACCCGCGGCGTGCAAAGCGCGAACAGCAACGACGACTCCTCGGGCTCCCGGACGGTCCCGGCGACCACGCCACCCAGCACGTCGACACCGGACTGGATCGAGTCGGAGCCGGCCGCGACGACAACCCGGCTCAACCCCGTGCCGGACCCCGCGCCGTCGACGTACGGTGACTCCGCGCCGATCCTCGACGAGCCGTACGGCGACCAGCCACCGCCACCCGGATACGCCGGCGGCAGTAGCCGGGTGACCCCATGACCGACACTGGGGACGCGTACTACGGATCGACAGCCCCAGGCGCGGCGCCGGCGACGGACTACGCGCGAGGCGAGCCGAACGTGGACGACCGCTCGCTGGGCGAGATCGTGTCAAAGATCTCCAACGACCTCTCGCGGCTGATGCGCCAAGAACTGCAGTTGGCGAAGGTTGAGACGACCCAAGAGGCCAAGAAGGCAGGGCTGGCAGCCGGAATGCTCGGCGGGGCCGCCCTCGCCGGCTGGATGACAGCGCTGTTCGTGTCGATGACGGTGATGTGGGCGCTGTCCCACGTCATGGACCTGGCATGGGCCGCGCTCATCGTCACAGTGATCTGGGCAGTCATCGGCGCGGCGCTCTTCATGACTGGCCGCAAGAAGATGGCGCAGGTCAACCCGAAGCCCGAGCAGACCATCGAGACCCTCCAGGAGGACAAGCAATGGCTCAAAGCCCAGAAGAGCTGAGGCGCGACATCGCCGGGACCCGTGAGGATCTCAGCCGCGACGTCGACATGCTCAACGAGAAGATCGCTCCGAGCAACGTGATGCACCGCCAGGTCGACAAGGCCAAGGGCAGCGTGGTCGGCCTCAAGGACAAGGTGATGGGCTCGATGCCGTCGACATCCTCGATGCGCGACTCAGCAGGCTCCGCGACCTCGTCGGTAAGCGACACGATGAGCAGCGGTGCGCAGACGGCGCGAGCACGCACCGCGGGAAACCCCCTCGCTGCCGGTGCCGTCGCGTTCGCAGCGGGCTGGCTGGTGTCGAGCCTAATCCCTGCCAGCTCCGCCGAGGAGCAGCTGGCCCAGCAGGCGCAAGACAAGGTCGGCGAGCCACTGAAGGAAGAGGCGAAGCAGGCCGGCATGCAGCTCAAGGACAGTCTGCAGGGTCCCGCGCAGGAGGCTGTCGAGAACGTGAAGGCGAGCGCCACCAGCGCCGCCCAAACCGTCAGCGACGAGGGAAAGTCGGCAGCAGCGGACATGAAGGACGAAGGTCAGTCCTCGGTCGAGAACGTCCGGTCGTCGAGCAGCGGGTCGTAACGCGGCCTGCAGCTCGACCGCCGGCTCGTCGCAGTACGCCGACGCTGAGACGGCGCCAACGCCCACACAACCGGTGCGTTGGCGCCGTCTCAGCGATTGGTACGACGCGTGCTGCGACAAGTTCGATCGTTTGTAGCCCCGACGGGATTCGAACCCGCGCTACCGCCTTGAGAGGGCGGCGTGCTAGGCCACTACACAACGGGGCCGTGCAACGGGACCGCCGACGCATCCGGAGGACCCGGCCAGCGACGGT
>JAICMS010000033.1 GCA_025929075.1 Propionibacteriales bacterium | reverse complement strand
TCGAGGCGACCCGGCAGGAGGTACGGGGGATGGTCGAGCGGGCCGGCGGCGGGTTCGTCCTCATCCACGTCGCCACGCCGCTGGAGGAGTGCGAGCGCCGGGACCGCAAGGGCCTCTATGCCAAGGCCCGGGCTGGCGAGATCCCTGAATTCACGGGTATCTCGTCGCCGTACGAAGAGCCCACCGAAGGAATCGCGATCGACACCACGAGCCGGGACATCGCCGACTGCCTGCAGGAGATCCTCGATGCGTTGGTGACCGAGGGCTGGCTGAGCCGCTGATGATTGGGTCGGATGCGGCGAGCGACCCGCTGTCCGTGCCGGCACCCGACCTCGACCTCGACGCTGTGCACGAGGCCTTGGCCCGGTCGTGGGGACTGGGGGGTGACCTCGTTGCCCTGCACGGCGAACGGGACCGCAACTTCCGGCTCGATGCGGCCGAGGGCCGCTACCTGCTGAAGGTTCACAATCCTGCCGACGGAGAGCCGGTGCTGGACCTGCAGAGCTCGGCCCTGCACCACATCCGGTCGGTGGCCCCCGACCTGCCGGTGCCTGCCGTCATTCCGACCCGAGATGGCCGGCCATGGGTGCAGATCACGGGCCGGGATGGCCGGCAATCCCTTGCCCGGTTGATGACCTGGCTTGCCGGCCGGCATCCGAGGTCGGCGGAGCTGGGGACTCCACAGCTGCGGGAGTGGGGACGGACCGCGGCCCGGCTCGGGCAGGCCCTTCGAGGTTTCGTGCATCCGGCAGCGTCCTATCCGATCGCCTGGGACATCCGGCGGCTCCCTGAGCTGCGGCCGTGGCTGGCCGCGGTCGAACCGGACCGGCGACCGACGGTCGAGGCGATGCTTGACCGCTTCGACCGGCTGGTCTCCCTGAAGCTGCGGCGGCTGCGCGCCCAGGTCGTGCACAACGACTTCGCACCAGGCAACGTGCTCGTCGACGACTCGCTTGCGCTCACCGGCATCACCGACTTCGGCGACATGACCCACACCACGCTCGTCTGCGACGTGGCGGTCGCCGCCGCCGACGTGCTGAGCGGTCGCGACGATGCAGCGGAGCTGGCGCCCGACGTGGTGGCGGGATACCACTCGGTCACACCGCTTGAGCCCGGAGAGCTGGCGGTCGTCGCGGACCTGATGGCCGGTCGGTACGCCGCCGCCGTACTGATCACCGCATGGCGGACGCGTGAGCACGGCTGGGCGCCGGAGGTCGACGAGGAGGCCTTCCGCCAGCTGGAGGCGATGCTCACCGTCGGCCTGGACGAGTGGGCCGCTCGGTTCACGAGCACGCTCGCGGTCGGTTCCACTGCTGGCGGGCGAAGACTGCCCTACGTACGCCGACCGACAGCCGACCTGTTGAAGGCACGGCGCCAGACTCTTGGCCAGCTGGAGCTCAGCTATGCCCAACCGCTCCACCTGGTCAGCGGTCGCGGGGTGTTCCTGGAGTCGGCCGACGGCCGCCGATACCTCGATGCCTACAACAACGTGGCGGTGCTCGGGCACTCCCACCCCGCCGTGGTCGACGCGGTCTGCAGCCAGCTGGCGACGCTCAACACCAACAGCCGCTACGTGCAGGAGGCTCCGGTGGAGCTGGCGGAACGGCTGCTGGCCACGATGCCGGCAAGGTTCGACAGGGTGCTGCTCGTCAACTCCGGCAGCGAGGCCAACGACCTGGCGTGGCGGATCGCCCGGCACGCCACCGGCGGCTCGGGCGCGATCGTCACCCGGTGGGCCTACCACGGCGTGACCGCCGCAACCTCCGCCTTCTCGCCGGAGAGCTGGGGGAATGCACGCCGCCCAGGACACATTCGGCTGGTCGAGCCACCACCCGGGTCGGCGTCCGTGGCGGTCGGCTCGGCCGTCGAGGGCCTGCGCGGCGACGGACACGCGCTGGCAGCGATGGTCGTGGACGGCGTCTTCACCAGCGACGGAATCCTCGGTCCGGCCCACGACTGGACCGTCGCTGCGGCAGCCGCTGTGCATGACGCCGGCGGCCTGTACGTCGCCGACGAGGTCCAGGCTGGTCACGGCCGCACCGGCGACGCGCTCTGGAGCTTCGTGGCCGGCGACGTGCCCGCGGACCTGGTGACGCTCGGAAAGCCGATGGGCAACGGTTACCCCGTCGCGGCCGTCGTCGGACCCGCTGAGCTGATCGACCCGTTCGTCGCCGCCACCGACTACTTCAGTACGTTCGGTGGCGGCACCGCCGCCTGCGCCGCCGCCCTCGCCGTCTTGCAGACGCTCGAAGCGGACCTGATCGTCGGCCAGGTCGCAGCCGTGGGAGCACAGCTGGTCGGCTCCTTGCGCCAGGTCGCCGCGACTGCGCCTCAGCTCGTCGAGGTCCGCGGTTGGGGGCTCGCCGTCGCTGTCGACGTCATCGACCCAGCGGCCGGCCGGCCGGACCCGGTGCTTGCGGGGCGGATCGTGGAAGGCATACGGGATCACGGCGTGCTGATCGGGCGCACCGGCCAGAGCGGAGCCACGTTGAAGATCCGGCCACCACTCGTGTTCGGCGCCGAGCACGTGGACCTGGTCGCCGAGGCGCTGTCGGTCGGTGTCGCTGTGGTCGGCTGACGCCGCCTCGTCACTGGCACCGGGCCGCCCCGCCGGTCGAATCGGGCACATCGACAAAGTCGATGAAGACCATCGAGTCAGTGGCACCATGACCTGAGGGCCTTCCGGTTCCGGCGGCTACCGAGCGGCTGTGATGGCCTCGCCGAGGGGAGACCATGCATCTCGTCAACGCGAACGTGCACGTCCTGGCCGCCGGCTGGGCCGGCATCGACGCGAACGAGCTGAAGACGGTTGTTGCAGCCTTCATCGTCGGCATCGTGGTCGGCATCACCGGGATGGGTGGTGGGGCGCTGATGACGCCCGCACTGATCTTCCTCGGCGTCGGCAACGCCTCGGCTGTGGTCACTGCCGACCTGACGTCGTCGGCGGTGTCGCAGGCGACCGGGGCAACCGTGCACTACCGCCAAGGCTCTCCGCACCTGCGGCTGGCGATGTGGCTGATCATCGGCTCGGTGCCGATGGCGTTCCTCGGGCCGCGGCTGCTCGCCTGGCTCGCGCCGGGCGACAATGTGAACGAACTGCTCAAGGTGTGCATCGGCTTCGCGCTGCTGTTCGCCGCGACGACGTACGCGATCCGGCTCTACGTCCAACTGCAGCAGACGGCCGCGGGGAAGCGGCCGGTCGTGGCCGACCCGGTCGTCCGGCCGGTGCCGACGCTGCTGGTGGGCATGCTCGGCGGGCTGCTCGTCGGCATCACCTCGGTGGGCGCCGGCTCGGTGATCATGATCGCGATGCTGATCCTCTACCCCACACTGGGCGCGGTCAGGCTCGTCGGCACGACGCTCGTGCAGGCGGTGCCGCTGGTGATCACCGCGGCGGTGTCGAACATCCTCACCCACGGGCTCGACCTCCGGATCGCGATCCCGCTGGTGATCGGCGCGATGCCCGGGACCTTCCTGGGCTCGAAGGTGGCGCCCAAGGTGCCGGTGTCGCTGGTACGGCGAGGGATCGTGGTGGTGCTCACGATCTCGGGCCTGACGCTGCTCGACGACTCCAGCTGGAACCCGCTCAACCACGGCACCGACCAGACGCATCCGCTGGTGATCGCCCTGCTCGCGGTGGGCCTCGTCACGTTGCTGCCGCTGGTGTGGGGGCTGCTGCGTCGGCGGGTCGGCCTGCCGATGTTCGGCAAGGCCGCCGCCGTACGGGCTCACGATCGTCCTGCCAACGTCGACGCCCGTCCCTAGCCCGACCGGACACCGCCTGGATGTGGCCCAGACTGACAGTGGCTCGCTTTATCGCTAAAGTCTAGCGAGAATACTGACTTAAGTGCGATCATGGAGTACGGCGACCGGCTCGACCAGGGGACGTAGCCGACGCCGGAAGGAGCGGACCCAATGCACGTGATGGCGGCTCACCTGCCGGTGCTCGCGGCCGGCTGGGCCGGCGTCGACGGCAGCGAGCTCAAGACGGCGGTGGCAGCGTTCGTCGTCGGGATCGTGGTCGGCATTACGGGCATGGGCGGTGGCGCGCTGATGACGCCTGCGTTGATCTTCCTCGGCGTGGGCAACGCATCCGCCGTGGTGACGGCCGATCTGGCTGCCTCCGCCGTGTCACGTACGACGGGGGCCGCGGTGCACTACCGGCACGGCGCGCCGAACCTGCGGCTCGCCGCCTGGCTGATCGCCGGCTCAGTGCCGATGGCGTTCCTCGGGCCGCGGCTGCTCGACTGGTTCGTGCCGCCGAGCGACAACCTCGACGAGGTGCTCAAGGTCTGCATCGGCGTGGCGCTGCTCTTCGCTGCCACCACCTACGCCATCCGCCTCTACATCCAGCTGCGACAGACCGCCGCCGGCACTCGCCCCGCCGAGGCGGACCCCGTGATCCGGCCGATCCCGACGCTGCTCGTGGGCATGCTCGGCGGCCTGCTCGTCGGCATCACATCGGTCGGCGCCGGCTCGGTGATCATGATCGCGATGCTGATCCTCTATCCCACGCTGTCGGCAGTCGGCCTGGTCGGCACCGACCTCGTGCAGGCCGTCCCGCTCGTCATCGCCGCTGCGGCGTCCAACATCCTCACCCACGGACTCGCCTGGGCGATCGTGATTCCGCTGGTCATCGGCTCGGTGCCCGGCACGTTCCTCGGTGCGCGGATCGCGCCTCGGGTGCCCACATCGTTGGTCAGGCGCGGCATCGTCGTCGTACTCGTCATGTCGGGGCTGACGCTGCTCGACCAGTCGCAGTGGAATCCCTTCAGCGACGGCGGATCACACAGCCACCCGATCGCGATCGTGGTGATCGGCGCCGCGCTCGTCGGCTTGCTGCCGGTCGGCTGGGGGTTGCTGCGCCGCACCGTCGGGCTGCCGATGTTCGGCAAGCCCGCGGTCGGCACCAGCCGTCCCGCGCAGGCCACACCCCCGCCCGCCTAGCCTCACCCGCCTCCGCCCGCCCCGCTCCAGCCACGCCCGCGGCGTTCGGCAGCAGCCCGCTCACCGCGCCGTCCCGGGGCAGTTGCCCGTAGGGTCTGGCGCATAAGTCTAGTGATCCAGTATAGTTACGTTACTTAGACCACACCGAGCCCCAAGGAGGGCGCGATGCACGAGCTGGGCAACCACCTGATGCAGGCAGGAATCCTCGGCGGCGACTGGACGAGCGTGCGCACCGCCATCGCCGGCCTGCTCGTCGGCATCGTGGTCGGCATCACCGGCATGGGCGGCGGCGCGCTGATGACGCCGGCGCTGATCTTCCTCGGCGTCGGCAGCGCCTCGAGCGTCGTCACCGCCGACCTCACTGCGGCGGCGGTCTACAAGTCCGGCGGCGCGCTGGTGCACTGGCGGCAGGGCTCGCCCAACCTTCGCCTCGCCGGCTGGTTGATGATCGGCTCGGTCCCGATGGCGTTCCTCGGCCCGCACCTGGTCGAGTGGATCAACCCAACGGCCAACATCGACACGTTCTTGCAACTCTGCATCGGCTTCGCACTGCTGCTCGCGGCGGGCTCGTTCGCGCTGCGGCTCTATCTCCAGCTGCGCGAGACACGGCGCGGACGGCATCCGGGCGAGCACGAGCCTGTCATCCGGCCGCTCCCCACGGTCGCGGTCGGCGCGCTCGGCGGCCTGCTCGTCGGGATTACGTCGGTGGGTTCGGGATCGGTCATCATGATCGCGCTGCTGATGCTCTACCCGACCCTGTCGGCGGTGAAGCTGGTCGGCACCGACCTCGTCCAGGCCGTCCCGCTGGTGCTCGCGGCGGCGATCGGCAACATCCTGGCGCACGGGCTCGACCTCAGCATCACGATCCCCCTCCTCATCGGCTCGCTGCCCGGGACCATGCTCGGAGCCAAGATCGCTCCGCGGGTCCGCGCGTCGATCATCCGGCGCGGCATCGTCGTCGTACTCACGATGTCCGGGCTGGCGCTGCTCGACAAGGCCGGCTGGGCGCCGCTGGGTTCGGGCGACGACCAGACCCATCCGGTCCTGATCGCGCTCTCCGGCGTCGCGCTCTTCGCGGTGCTCCCGGTTGTATGGGGACTGCTGCGCCGCCAGCAGGGCCTGCCGATGTTCGGCCGAGCTGAGCCGGAGCCAGCCGAGCCTCAACCGAAGGCGGCCGTCGGGTAGGGTGTGCCCCAGCGCCAGGGCGACACAGCCGTCGCCGAGGGCCAGGGTCGCCACGCACGCGCTCCGCGAAGGAGGGCGAGCGGCCGACCGGCCGTTAGGATTGGCGCGTCATTCCGCCCCTAGAGGAGCCTGCGCACGCATGACCGTCCACGCTGACTATCGCCTGAGCCAGCTCGACGAGCTCGAGGCCGAGTCGATCCAGATCTTCCGTGAAGCGGCCGCAGAGTTCGAGAAGCCGGCGCTGCTGTTCTCCGGCGGCAAGGACTCGATCACGATGCTGCGGCTCGCCGAGAAGGCGTTCTACCCGGCCCGGATCCCGTTCCCGGTGCTGCAGGTCGCTACGGGCTTCGACTTCCCCGAGGTCCTCGAGACCCGGGACAACTGGGTGAACCGGCTCGGCCTGCGACTGGTGGTGGCCAGCGTCGACGACGCGATCCGCGACGGCGTTGTAATCGACGACGGCAAGACCTCGCGGAACCGGCTGCAGATCGGCACCTTGCTGAACGCGGTCGAGCAGCACGGATTCACCGCCTTGTTCGGTGGGGGCCGGCGGGACGAGGAGAAGGCGCGCGCCAAGGAGCGGGTCTACTCCCACCGCGACGAGTTCGGCCAGTGGGACCCCAAGAACCAGCGGCCTGAGCTCTGGAGCCTCTACAACGGCAAGCTCCACGGCGGCGAGCACATGCGGATCTTCCCCCTGTCGAACTGGACCGAGCTGGATATCTGGGAGTACCTCGAGCGCGAACAGGTGGAGATCCCGTCGCTGTACCTGGCACACAAGCGCCGGGTGATCGCCCGGGACGGCATGCTGCTGTCGGAGTCCGAAGCCGTCCAGCCCAAGCAGGGCGAGACCGTCGAGGAGAAGATGGTCCGCTTCCGGACGCTCGGAGACATGACGCTGACCGGCTGCGTGGAGTCGGAGGCGGACACGCTGGCCAAGGTCATCGAGGAGACCGCGGTCGCCCGGGTCACCGAGCGCGGCGCGACCCGAGGCGACGACAAGTTCAGCGAAGCGGCCATGGAGGACCGCAAGCGGGAGGGCTACTTCTAATGACGGAAACCGCTGGCCCCAACACGGGCAAGCTGCAGATGGACCTACTGCGCTTCGCGACTGCGGGCTCGGTGGACGACGGCAAGTCGACGCTGATCGGCCGACTGCTGCTGGACTCCAAGGCGATCTTCGAAGACCAGCTGGAGGCGGTCGAGCGTACGTCGACAGCGCGCGGCTACGACTACACCGATCTGGCGCTGCTCACCGACGGGCTCCGCTCGGAGCGGGAGCAGGGCATCACGATCGACGTCGCCTACCGCTACTTCGCGACCCCGAACCGCAAGTTCATCATTGCCGACACCCCCGGCCACGTGCAGTACACGCGCAACATGGTCACCGGCGCGTCGACTGCCGACCTCGGCTTGGTGCTCGTCGACGCCCGACAGGGCCTAACGGAGCAGTCCCGCCGGCACGCGGTGATCCTCTCGCTGCTGCGGGTGCCACACCTCGTGCTGTGCGTCAACAAGATGGATCTCGTCGACTACTCCGAGGAGAGGTTCAACGAGATCCACCACGAGTTCACCTCCTTTGCGACCAAGCTGAGCATCCCCGACCTGACGATCATCCCGATCTCGGCGCTGCTCGGCGACAACGTCGTCACCCGCTCGCAGAAGATGGACTGGTACGCCGGGCCCTCGCTGCTGCACCACCTGGAGAACGTCCACGTGGCGTCCGACCGCGACCTGGTCGACACCCGCTTCCCGGTCCAGTACGTCATCCGGCCCAAGTCCGATGCGCACCACGACTACCGCGGGTACGCCGGGCGGGTCTGTGGCGGCATACTCAAGCCCGGCGACGACGTGCTGGTACTGCCCAGCGGACTGCCGTCCACGATCCGCGGCATCGACCTGTTCGACACCGAGCTCGACGAGGCCTACCCGCCCATGTCCATCACGGTGCGGCTCGAGGACGACATCGACGTTTCCCGCGGCGACATGATCTGCCGGCCGCAGAACGCTCCGTCGCCTACACAAGACATCGACGCGATGATCTGCTGGATGTCGACATCGCCGCTTCAGCCGCGGCAGAAACTGGCGATCAAGCACACCACTCGGATGGCTCGCGCGCTGATCAAGGATGTCCAGTACCGCCTCGACGTCAACTCGCTGCACCGCGACCTCGACACCAAGCAGCTCGGCCTCAACGAGATCGGCCGCGTCCAGCTGCGCACGACCGTGCCGCTGCTGTGCGACCCTTACGAGAAGAACCGGATGACCGGGTCGTTCATCCTCATCGACGAGGCCACCGGAGTCACCGTCGGCGCCGGCATGATCAACGCCTGACCTCGCAACGTCCTGCAGGCGGGGCGCCCTAGCGCTCTGGTTGCAGGACGCTCTGCGCGTGACTGCCACGACGTCCTGCAGGTAGCGCGTCATAGCGCTTAGGTTGCAGGACGCTCTGCGGGTCGGAGCGGGCGTACGTCAGTGCGCCGGTGGCGCAAGATGCTGTCTGGCGGCCGCGGCCACCAGATGGGCGTAGGCGGCCATCCCGGCCGACGCCAGGTGGATGCCGTCGTCGTAGAAGTAGTTCGGATGCGACGACGCGTCGACTTCCCAGTCCATCAGCACCACGTTCGGGAAGTCCGGCGCCACCGAGGCGAGCAGATCGCGGTTGTGCTGCATCCACTCCCGCGGCACTCGCGGCGACACCAGCACCACCCGCAGCGCGTGGGACAGGTCGCCGAGCGCAGTCCGTAGCTCGTCCTCCGGGATCACGCCGTTGTCGCCGGTGTGGAGCAGGACGACGTCGCCGTCGAGCTTGCCTGACTTGGCCGCGGCGATCAGCCTCGGCAACAACGTCCACGCCTGTTCGCCCAGCTGGGCGTGGTCGGCCACCGAGGCGAACTCCGTCTTGAGCGCCGGCATCGCCCCGACCACGACCGAGTCGCCATAGACCGCCAGGTGCATGGCGTGGGTGCCGCTGGCGTTGCCGGCCGGGTGCGACGTGCCGGTGCCGTCCTTCCAATGCTGCGACGGTTGATGGCGGCCGGGTTGGTGCGCCGACCCCCCGGATGCTGAGCCGGTACGGCGAGCGGTCGGCCCCGTGTCGGTCGGCGTCTTCGCCAACCCGGCCCGGCGCCCGGGCGGCTCGCCGGCATGGGTTCGGATCACCTGGCCGGGCGTCGGGGCGATGCCCGGCCCTGTCGCCGTACGCCGGGCATCGAGCCAGCTGGGCCGCTCGCCAGTGGCACCGGCCGGCACCAGCGTCGCCACCACCAGGCTGGCGACGGCCACGGTGACCACCGAGCCCACCCGGACGAGACCGACCCGGCGCTGCGCCAGGCTGGCCCAGGCGCGGCGCCAACCGAGCCGGCGGACGGGCAGCTCGACCAGCCGGTAGCTGGCCTCGGTGAGCGCCAGCGTCAGCGCGACCCGCAGCACCAACACCGCCCAGCCGGGCAGCTGAAGGTCGAGACCGGGCCTGGTGAAGCAGGCCACCGGCCAGTGCCACAGGTAGATCGCGTACGACCGCTTCCCGATCCGGCGCAACAGTGGGATTCCGAGCACTCGCGACAGCGGGCCGGGCCGGCTGGCGACCGCGAGGACGACAGTCGTCAGCACCGCCACCGCAGCGAAGCCCCACCGGTAGAGGGAGGTCGAGAAGGCGTCGGTGTGGAGCAGCGCGTAGAGCAACACGGCGAATGCCGTGACCCCGACCAGCGTGGTGGCGGTCGAGACGGGCTGGTCCCGGTTTGGCCCGAGGAGCGACCAGCGGCCCGCCACGCGGTCCACCACCCGGCCGACCAGCCGACCAGCCGGGCGGTCAGCCGAGCGCGCGGCGTCGAGTGCCGGCTCAGCGTCAACGGCTGCCGGGTCGCGGGTGGCGCCGAGCCCGTCGCCGTACCGCAAAAGCGCCAGCACCGCCCCGCACAGCAGGCCCATGGCATGGGAATCGGTGCCGAAGTACCACCGCGACGGGTCGGCGGCATCGGGTGCGTTGTCGAGCGCGCTGCCGACGCCCATGGCGAGGGAGCTCGCCAGCGCGAGCCCGCCAGCGATGACGAGCAGCGCCCGGCGCCGTGCTGCCACCGACTTCGCAGCCAGCAGCACCGCACCGATCACCAGCGGCCAGACGAGGTAGAACTGCTCCTCCACCGCCAGCGACCACAGGTGCTGCAGCACGGGCGGGCGGCCGGTGGCGACGAAATACGAGCGCTGGTGGAGCACGTACCACCAGTTCGAGGTGTACGTCGACGCCGCGGCGAGGTCGCCACGGTAGGCGTCGAGCTGCCCGCGGTCGGCCACCACCATCGCCAGCGTGCTGGCAGCGAGCACCACACCCAGCGTCGGCAGCAGCCGGCGAGCCCGCGCCCACCAGAACTCCCGCAGCGACGGCCGCGATCCGATGACCCACCGGGTCACCAGCTGGCCGGTGATCAGATAGCCGCTGAGCACGAAGAACACGTCGACGCCGAGGAAGCCGCCCCTCGCCCAGCCGACGTCGAAGTGGTAGAGCGCAACGAAGACGACCGCCAATGCGCGCAGGCCGTCAAGCGCCGGTAGGTAGTCCTTGGGGCGCGCGCGCGGCCGACGCTCCGGCACCACCGCTCCCCTCCGGGCGCTGCTGACTGCGGCGGTCGACACGCACCCTTGACGCAACAGCAGCCACAGCGGTTGCCTGCTGCCTCAGGCTAATCCGCGCGTGCCGCTGCCGGGCGCAGGCGCGTCGTCCCCCGAACCAGACACCCCCCATCCGGCGAGCCGGTCGCCGGCATTCGTCTGGATTCGTCGAGCCAGCGGTGTCCGGATCGGGTTGACCCCACCGACCGCAGCCGCTCAGAGCCTGGCCCGGACGTGCAGCCCGACCTCCGGGTCCACGACGACCTCCTGGGCGGCCGGCACGCCGTCCACGACCAGCGTGTCCGCGACCGGCAGGTTGCGCTTCACCAGCGCCAGGCCAACCGGCCCGAGCTCGAAGTGCCGGGCCGCTGACCCGAGGAACCCGACTTCCTTGCCGTCCTCGTCCGTGACGGCCGCGCCGTGTGTCGGCAGGTGGTCCACCGACCCGTCCAGCAGCAGTTGCACGAGCCGGCGAGGCGGCCGGCCGAGGTTGTGCACCCGAGCCACGGTCTCCTGTCCCCGGTAGCAGCCCTTGTCGAGGTGGACCGCCGTCCCGATCCAGCCGACCTCGTTCGGAATCGTCTTGTGGTCGGTGTCCAGCCCGAACCGCGGCTCACCACGGGCGATCCGCAACGCCTCGAACGCCCAGACGCCACACGGCGCGCGATCGGCGACGACACTGCGGAGGTCGCCTCGCCCCACCAGCCGGACGCCCTCCGGTGAGTCCGCCACCACCGCCCAGTACGGCGTCTCGTCGACCACCTCGACCCGCAGCATGAAGCGCATCGAGTCCAGCCATCCCACGAGGTCGGCCACCGAACCAGGCTCTACCTCTGCCCAGAAGGCCTGCCCGTCGTCGTACCCGCGCAGCGAATGCTCGACATGGCCCTGCGGCGACAAGACCAGCGTCGACACCCAGCGCCCCGGCTCGAGCGACTCGAGGTGCTGGCTGGTCAGCGAGTGCAGCCAGCTGAGCCGGTCAGGGCCGACGATGCGTACGACGCCGTGGTGGGACAGGTCGACGACACCGTCGCCGGCCAGCAGCAGGCGCTGCTCGCGGAACGGGTCGCCGTAGTGAGCGGCGACGCCCTCGTCCACCCCGTCCGCTGGGACCGCTCCGGGGAGGTCGAGCAGCGGGCTAGCGGCCGGCATCGGTGCACTCCGCACACGAGCCGAAGACGGTGAGGTGGGCCACGTCGGCTCGGAAGCCGCGTTGAGCCTCGAGCGTCTCAACCATCGACGCGACAGCGGCGGGCTCCACCTCACTGACGCCGCCGCAGTCGCGGCACACGAGGTGGACATGCTCGGGAACGTTCGCCGGGTGGTACGTCGGCGCCCCGTGGCCGAGATGGGTGTGTGTGACGAGCCCGAGATGTTCGAGCAGCTCCAGAGCCCGGTAAACCGTCGACAGGTTGACCTTCTCGGCCCGGTCGCGGACCCACCCGAAGACGTCGTCGGGTGTGGCGTGGCCGAGCTCGGTGACCGCCTGCAGCACCAGCTGCCGCTGCAGCGTCAGCCGATAGCCCTCGGTCCGCAACCGCTCCGGCAGCTCCACCACGCCACCCAGTCTAGGAAGCGCGCGCTGCCCCTTCCGCCGAGACGGCGCCAACGCACCCGACGTTGCCGCGCGCTGCGGCGGATCTGAGCTCTCGGCGAGGCAGGTCGGTACGACGACGCGGCCCGCGTCCGGCACCGGCGCATACCCGTCGGAGGCGCAAGACCGGGCAACCCGGCCGGTCAACCGAGCAACCTTGGCCTGTCAACCGGTCAACCTTGGCCGGTCAACCCCGCAACCTTGGCCGGTCAACCGCGCAACCTTGGCCGGTCAACGCGAGGGACGGCGGGCGCGCGGCGAAACCGGGCACGATCGACCACCGCGGCTAGACTCACTGCCCAATGACCGTGATCTACGTTGGTGTACTCGTCGCGGCGGCAGGCGCGATCGCCGTCGGCGCGGGCTATCTGCTCTACCGCCTGGCGCGCAGCGCCGCCTGAGCCGCCCCGCCCGCGATGGTCGCTTGCTGATGCCCTTCGAGATCCCGGCTGACCTGCATCCTGATCTGCTGCCGCTGTCCTTCCTCCTCGGCCAATGGCACGGCAACGGCCACGGCGACTACCCGACGATCGACACGTTCGAGTTCGGCCAGGAGGCCGGGTTCACACACGACGGCCGGCCGTTCCTCCACTACTTCAGCCGCACCTGGCTGCTGGAGCCCGATGGCTCGGCCGGGCGCCCGCTCGCGCTGGAGACCGGCTTCCTCCGACCTGGTCCTGGCGGTGAGCTCGAGCTGCTGCTCAGCCACCACACCGGCTACGTCGAGATCTACTACGGCAAGGTCGAGGGGGCCAAGATCGAGCTGACCACCGACGCGGTCGTGCGCACCCGTTCGGCCAAGGACTACGTCGGCGGGCAGCGCCTTTACGGCCTCGTCGAGGGCGATCTGCTCTGGACGTTCGACATGGCCGCCGTGGGCCAGGAGCTGCAACCTCACATCTGGGCCCGCCTCACCCGCTCCTGACCACCCACTCGCCCCACGCGCCCTCCAGACACCCCCACCGGCGGAGACGGCGCTAACGCACCGGATTCGTCGGCGTGTCGGTGCACGAAACGCCCTCTCGACGACCAGTCGGCCTACCGGCGCTTGACGTGCAACAGTTCGCGGGCCTCGTCACTGCTCATCGCCGGCCGCTGAGCCAGCTCGGCGAGGTCAGCCGCACGCCCGACCAGCTCCGCATTGTGCGTGACCGGCACCCCGCGCGCGAAGGTCAGCGTGTCCTCCATCCCGACCCGCAGATGACCGCCTTTCGCCAGCGACGCAAAGGCGACCGCCAATGTGGTTCGCCCGATGCCGGTGGCCGACCACGAGGTGACCGCGTCGGGCATCGCGTGTACGGCGGCGACCAGCGCGTCCGCCGTCCCCGGCATCCCGCCAGGGACGCCCATCACCAGGTCGCAGTGCACGCGCTCGCCGTACGGCAGCCCGAAGGAGTCCAGCAGACGATGCAGCGCCGCCACATGCCCGAGGTCGAACAGCTCGAACTCCGGGACGACCGCCCGCTCCTGCGTCTGCTTGTAGAGCTCGCAGACGAACGGGTAGGGGTTGGAGAAGACGTCGTCGCCGAAGTTGACGGTCCCCATGGTCAGCGAGCACGAGTCGGGCTCGGCGTCCAGCACCTTCAGCCGCTCGTCGAGCGGGTCGTGGACGGAGCCGCCGGTCGACAGTTGGACGATCAGCGACGTCGACTCGCGCACCGCCTCCACCGCCGCTTGCAGCCGGGCCAGCTCCAACGTCGGTTTGGCCTCGTCGTCACGGATGTGGAGGTGGATCATCGCCGCCCCGGCCGCCTCGCAACGAGTCGCCGTCTCGACGAGCTCCTCCAGCGTGGTGGGCAGCGCCGGGAAGTCCGCCTTGGCGGTCTCCGCACCCGTCGGTGCGACCGTGATCAGCGTCCGTGGATGCACGGCAGTCGTCATGGCGCCATGGTGCCAGACTCATCGGGCCAGTCCGCCAGGTCGGAGGAGGGTCACCATGCGAGCGGTCGTTCAGCGCGCCCTGGGGGCGTCGGTTGAGGTCGCCGGCGAGATCGTCGGTGCAATCGACGGCCCGGGCCTCGTCGTACTGCTCGGCATCACGCACACCGACACGCTGGCAGGGGCCGCCCGACTCGCGCGCAAAGTCTGGGGGATGCGGATCCTGTACGACGAGCGCTCGGCCGCCGATCTCGGCGCCCCGCTGCTCGTGGTCAGCCAGTTCACGCTGTACGCCGACACGCGCAAAGGTCGCCGGCCATCCTGGTCGGCGGCGGCGCCAGGGCCGGTGTCCGAGCCGCTCTACGAGCAGTTCTGCAGCGAACTGCGGGCGCTGGGCGCGACCGTGGCAACGGGTGTGTTCGGCGCCAAGATGCGGGTGGCTCTGGTCAACGACGGACCGTTCACCCTGATCGTCGACTCCTGAGGCCGCCGCGCCGCTCACTCGCCAGTCCGAACCCCTCTTGCACGGGGACAAAACGGACAACCCACCCGACATTCGGCCGATAGGCGGGGTTCGGCGGCTGAGGATTGTCCAAACTTGTGGCGCCGCGGGGAACGGAATTTCCACCTAGCGCGTCATTCTTGGCACACTTGTCCGCGGAAATCGTCTCGGCGCCGGTCCCTCGGCGCCGCCAGCAGCACGTCTGCGCAATCCCTAGGAGACCACAGTGTCGGGAGTGCACACCGGCTCAATCTCGCACACCGGCTCAACCCCCGCACACCGGCTCAACGCTGCCCATCTGCTCGGGAGTGCACAGTGACGTCTGACGCGGCCGCCCAGCCGCGGCGCCGCAACTTCTTCCGTCGACATTTGGCGCTGACGTCGCTTCTGGTCCTGGTGGTGCTGGTCCTCTGCGCTGTCGGCGGGTTCGTGTTCTGGCTCAACAGCCAGCTCGGCAACATCGTGCGGTTCAACGGAGGCATTACCCCGCCCCCCGGCAGCCACGGTGGCACCAACACCCAGGTGCCGGCGGACAGCGGCCGCCCCCTCAACGTCCTGCTGCTCGGCGCCGACAACGGCAACGGCCATCTCACCTTGCAAAGCGACCTTGCCGACGGCAAATGGACCCCCGGCGCCCACCGCAGCGACACGATCATCGTGGCCCACATCTCCGCCAACCGACAGTCGATCCAGATGGTGTCGATCCCGCGGGACAGCTGGGTCCGCGTCGACGGATTCCCCGGCGACGTCAACGGCTACGCCAAGATCAACGCAGCCTTCTCGTGGGGCGGACCCGCTCTGGCGGTGAAGACCGTCCAGCAGGTCACCGGTCTGCACATCGACCACGTGGCGATCATCGACTGGACCGGGTTCAGAGACCTGTCCACAGCGCTCGGCGGCGTCCGGGTCTACATCCCGCACACGGTCTACGACGACTCCCAGCACGTCACCTGGCAGCAGGGCTGGCAGACCCTGGAGGGCGAGCGCGCGCTGCAGTACGTCCGGATGCGGCACGGCTTGCCCAACGGCGACTTCGACCGGATCAAGCGGCAGCAGAACTTCATGCGCGCGGTCATGGACAAGCTGCTGTCGTCGGGCACGACGCACAACCCGATCACGCTGGTCAAGGTCGTCAAGACCGTCACGTCCAACCTGATGGTCGACAACACCTGGAGCAACAGCGAGATCCGCACCCTGGCCCTCCAGCTGCGCAACCTGCACTCGTCCGACGTCAAGTTCACGACCGCACCGCTCGGCCAGTACGCCGTCGTGGCCGGCCAGGACATCGTCGAGCTCGACCAGCAGAAGTCCCAGGAGCTCTTCCACGACCTCGGCCGCGGCCAGCTGCAGCTCTACCTCAACAAGTATCCGGGCAGCGGGCTGCCGAGCCAGACCGCGATCAACTGAGCAGCGCCAACCACCTCGCTCTTCGGGCACACCCGCCGAGCCACAGGTCGGCCGCTAGCCCAGCCGGCCGTAGTCGTCGTCGAGCCTGATGATGTCGTCCTCGCCGCAGTAGTCGCCGGTCTGCACCTCGACCAGCACCAGGTCGTCAGGCCCCTCGCTGGCGATCCGGTGCGCCGCCCCGACCGGCACGTCGACCGTCGTGCCCGGCCCGAGCCGGACCGCCGACCCGTCCAGCGTCGCGACACCAGCGCCGGCGACGACGTACCAGTGCTCGGACCGCGACCGATGCCGCTGATAGCTGAGCCGATGCCCGGCGCTGATGCGGATCCGCTTGACCAGATAGCCGGACCCCTCGTCGAGCACCAGGTAGTCGCCCCACGGCCGCACCTCACGCTGGTAGGCCACCCGGTCTCCTCCTCGGCTATAGGTTCTGGGCGTACGTCGACGGGCCGGACTCATCCGCCCGCAAAGGGCGGCAGCACCTCGAGCACGTCGCCGTCACCAACCGCCACGTCCGAGGGCTCGGCCCGACCCAGGGGTCGATCGCCCAACAGCAGCGAACAGACCCCGAGCAGCTTGGCGAAGCCCGGGTCGTCATGGCGCTCCCGGGCCGCGGCCAGGACGTCGGCAACGGTGTCACCGCGCAGGCGCTCCTCGGCGCAGCCGGCCGCTTGCCGTGCCGCCGCCCAGTAGCGCACGGTGACCTCAGCCCGGGTCTCGTCCATGACCCCGCCCGTGCCCGCGCCACTGCCTGCCTGGCCGCCATCGGAAGCGGGGAACGCACTGGCCATGTCAGGTATTGTCGCAGCCCAGGAGGTGTGCGCCTGTGGGCAGTCTGCTGCTCCTCACCGACGCTGTGCAGCCCTCCACGGAGGTGCTGCCGGCGCTGGCCCTCCTCCACCACCAGGTCCGGGTGCTACCAGCGGTCCCGACGCTGCTCGTCGATGCCACACCGTGCGACGCCGTACTTGTCGACGGGCGACGCGACCTGGCCGCCGCCCGGTCGCTGTGCCGCCTCCTGCGCACCACCGGCGTCGACGTCCCCGTTCTCCTGGTCCTCACCGAGGGCGGCCTCGCGGTCGTGGCAGCCGACTGGGCGGTCGACGACGTCGTACTGACCTCGGTCGGCCCCGCCGAGCTCGACGCCAGACTCCGCCTCGCGACGGGGAGACTGGCGCTGGCCCGAGCCGAGGCCGAGGCGCCCACCGCGCTGATCCGCGGCGGCGACCTCGAGATCGACGAGTCGTCGTACGTCGCCCGCATCGGTGGACGGACGCTCGACCTCACCTTCAAGGAGTTCGAGCTCGTCAAGTTCCTCGCCCAGCACCCCGGCCGCGTCTTCAGCCGGCAGCAACTGCTACAGGAGGTGTGGGGCTACGACTACTTCGGCGGCACCCGCACCGTCGACGTGCACGTACGTCGGCTGCGGGCCAAGCTCGGTCCCGACCACGAGGCGCTGATCGGGACAGTCCGCAACGTCGGGTACCGCTTCGTCCTGCCCGCCGAGCACGCCGCGCGCCCACGGGCGGGCGTCGCTGACGCCGCCAGCACGACCCGGAGCGGCGCCAGGCGGTGAACCCCGACGATCTCCGGCTCGAGGTCGCGACCACCGTCGATGAGGCTGCGCTGGCGGCGGTGTCTACGCTCGTTGCGGACGCCACCCGCACCGACGGCGTCGCCCCGATCGACGATCAGGTCCGGTTGGATCTGCAGTACGGCGGGGGGTCGGGCACCGAGCATTGGCTAACCGGCGAGCGGCCTGACCGGCTCGTCGCCTACGCCCACCTTGCCGAGTCCGACGACGGCTCAGCCACCGCCCACGTCGTGGTGGCGCCCGATGCCCGTGGGCAGGGCATCGGGCGAGAGATCGTCGGCCGGGTCCTCGACAGGTGCGGCAGCGGTGGACGGCTCTGGGCGCACGGCGACCTGCCGGCCGCCCGTCGGGTCGCCGAGCGGCTGCGGCTTGCCCGGGTGCGAGAGCTGCTCGAGATGCGGTTGCCGGGCGGGGTAGCGCTCGGCGAGCCGACGTACCCCGAGGGCGTCAGCGTCCGAACGTTCGAGACCGGCCGCGACGAGGACTCCTGGGTGGCTGTCAACGCGGCTGCGTTCGCCAGCCACCCCGAGCAGGGCCGGATGACGGTGGCGGACCTGCGCCAGCGGATGGGGCAGGACTGGTTCGACCCGGCAGGGTTCTTCCTGGCTGAGCGGGCTGGTGAGCTCGTCGGGTTCCACTGGACCAAGCTCGAGCACGCCGACGATGGGCGGCTGGTCGGTGAGGTGTACGTCCTGGGTGTCGCGCCGGGGGCTCAAGGCGGGGGGCTCGGTAGGGCGCTGACGCTGACCGGGCTGCGTCACCTGCGCGAGCGGGGGGCGGCCGAGATCGCGCTGTTCGTGGAGTCCGACAACCAGGCCGCCCTGTCGACGTACCGCCGGATCGGGTTCATCGTCAGCCGCACCGACGTCGTTTACGCCCGCCAGCGCTGACCGCCACAACGTCCTGCACCCAGAGCGCCGGAGCGCCCTTCTCGCAGGACGTCGTGGCCTCCACGCATCGCCGGCCTGGGACTGACTTGGCCCGAGGGAAGCGGCCGGAACCCGGCGCGGCAAACAGCAACTCGGCGCGGCAAAGCTCCCCCGTAGTCAGCGCATTTCCGCTGACTACGGGGCAAACGCAAGGCCGCCGAGGCGCGACCTAGGGGAGGAAGAGGTGGAGGACCAGGTAGACGGCGGCGGAGACGCCGCCGGCGGCGGGGAGGGTGAAGATCCAGGCGGCGATGATGTTGTGTGCGACGCCCCAGCGCACCGCCGAGCGTCGTTTGGTCGCGCCGGCGCCCATGACGCCCGACGTGATGACGTGTGTCGTCGAGATCGGCGCCTTGAAGACATAGGCGGTGATGTAGAGGACGCTGGCCGCCGTTATCTCGGCGCTGAACGCCCGAGCCGGGTCGAGGTGGATGATCCGCCGACCCATCGTCCGCATGATGCGCCAGCCGCCGGAGTACGTGCCTGCCGAGATCGCCGCGGCGCCGAGGGCGATCACCCACCAGGGCAGGTTCGAGTCAGCGGAGACGTAGCCGCCGGTGACCAGCGCCAAGAACATCACGCCCATGGTCTTCTGGGCGTCCTGAAGGCCGTGGCCGAGGGCCATCGCCGAGGCTGACACGGTCTGCAGCCGTCGGAACGTCCGCTGCATCCGCCCTGGGTGCGCCTTCCGGAAGATCCACATGATCGCCACCATGGCGCCGAAGGCCAGTGCGAAGCCGACCAGCGGCGACGCCACCATGGGGATCAGCACCTTGTCGACGATCGCCGACCAGTTCACCGCACTGCCAGACACGAGGCCAGCGCCGACGAGCCCGCCGATCAGCGCATGCGACGAGGAGGAGGGCAGCCCGAAGTACCAGGTGATGAGGTTCCACACCGTCGCCCCGATCAAGGCGCCGATCAGCACGACCTGGCCGTGGTTGTCACTGGGCGGGCTGATGACCGACGCCACGGTGTTCGCGACCTGCTGGCCGAGGAAGGCGCCCACGAAGTTCATCACCGCGGCCAGCGACAAGGCGATCCGCGGGGTCAGCGCCCTCGTCGAGATCGCCGTGGCAATGGCGTTTGCCGCGTCGTGGAAGCCGTTGGTGTAGTTGAACGCCGACGCGACGACGATGACGGCGATGACCAGGGCGAGTCCCATGGTCTAGACCGCCCGCTGCCATAGGGGGTCAGCCGGCTGCAGCCCCCGGGAATCTCCCGTCACCCGGCTAGGACTCCTTGACCGCGATCTGCTCGACCGTGTTCGCGACCGACTCGAAGGCGTCGATCGCGCCCTCCAGCGAGTCGACGACATCCTTGAGCTTGAGCACGGTCAGGGCGTCGTAAGAGCCGCTGAAAAGGTTGGCAAGGATGCCCCGATACGCCTTGTCGCCCTCGTTCTCGAGACGGTTGATCTCGATCCAGTACTCCTCGAGGTCGCGCATAGTCCGCAGCCGCGGCATGGCGTCGGCGGTCACCTTCGCCGACCCTTGCAGTACGGCGACCTGGTGAGCGCATTCCGGCGGGAGCTCGTCGATCTCGTAGAGGTTGACCAGGTCGACGGCTTCCTCCATGAAGTCCATGACGTCGTCAAGGCCCGCCGCCAACCGGTAGATGTCTTCGCGGTCGAACGGTGTCACGAAGGTGGTGTTGACCCGCCGAACGATTGCGTGGGTCGTCTCGTCCCCCTCGTGCTCCGCCTTCCGCATCCGGGCCGCCAGATCCTTGCGGTCGGCGTCCTTGGAGAGCATGTGGGCGAGCAAGTCGGCACCGCCCACGAGGTTGCGCGCCGACTCGGCGAAGAGGTCATAGAAGGTGTTGTCGACCGGTCTGAAACGCAGGGGCACTGACGACTCCTGTCGGACGCGGAAACGCTCACGCACATGCTAGTGGGCAGGTCTCACAGTGGCGCTCGGGGTGTGCGTCAGGTGGGTCCGCCCCGAGCAGGGGCGGCGGAAGCAGGTCTAGGCTTCCTCGTCGTCCAAGCCGAGGATCTCGTCGATGCGCTGCTGGGGAAGTGGGCCGTCAGCCTCCGACGTGGCGATGATGAGGTTGGTCATCATCTCGATCTCGGCCAGCACCTCAGCATCTTGGATGTTGACATCCAGCTGGTCGTTCACGCGCAAGCCTTCCGAGGTCATCAACAGGGTGGGAACCGGTGTCCGACAGCGTTCCCGCCGATGGCTTCGAGAGTAGTTGCGCCTCCGCGCAGCATTCACGCTTTCCACAAGAAATGACCCGTCCGGGCTATGCGGGGGTCAGCCGCCACCCCCGAGTAGGCGCTCGAAGGGCACCGGCGCGGCGAAGGGGTCGACCGGTCCGCCGTGTCCGGCCTGGACGAGTCCGGCCAGTTCGCCTGCTGCACGTTCCACCCGCGCCGCCAGCGACCCGGACGG
>JAICMS010000210.1 GCA_025929075.1 Propionibacteriales bacterium | reverse complement strand
GGCGGCTTCCTCGCGACCGTCGACCGGACCGACCCGCGGCTGGTCGCTAGCCAGCGCACGCTCTTCGCCAACCTGCAGTCCCTCCCCGTCACGTCGGTCCGGTACACGATGCGCAGGTTCGGCCTTCCCACGGGCCGGGTGTCAGGAGCCGGGCCGGTGCTCAGCCCGCCGGTCGTCGAGCATGTGTTCCTCAGCGGGACCGACCGTCGGCCGGTGGCCAACGAGCCGCACGACACCTTCGTCCGACGGCAGGGTCGCTGGGTGCTGGGGGCGGAGAGCGACAACGGCAACTCGCCGTCACGACCATGGGGCGGGCCGAAGATCGCCGTTTCAGAGCGCGGGCCACTGATCGTGGTGATGGATGCCAGCCAAGCCGGCCAGCTGACGGCCCTCGCCGACCGGGTCGTGGCGGACCTGGCGTCGGTGTCGGCCGACCTCCACCAGGCGGACGACAGCCATGTCCTGGTCGATGCGACGACCTCCGGCCAGGTCAGCAAGATGAACGACGTCGGACCGGCCGAGGCCGCGGCCGTGACGTTCCCGGTATCGGCAGAGGACGCCCAGGGCCACCCCGCTGGACTGGCCGGGTGGCGGATCAAGATCAACCCGCACCAGATCGACGAGCTGATCTCCAACCAGGTGGTGCTGCGGCACGAGCTCACCCACTACGTCCTGCGCCGCTTCACCGGCGACAGTCCGACCTGGCTGACCGAGGGGGTCGCCAACTATGTCGGATACCTGCCCACCGTGATGCCGAACTTCCAGGTCAGCTCCGACTTCTACACCCAGCTGATGGCGCCGCCCCATCAGCTGCCGAACTCCGGTGTCTTCGACCTCTATCCGCAGGTCGACTACCTCGTCGGCCAGGCCGCGGTGACCTACCTCGTGCAGCACTACGGCACCGACGCCCTGCTGCGGCTGATGCAGGGCTACAACGCAGCGGGCCAGCCGCTCAACGACACCGCCACACCGCGGCTGTTGAAGCAGGTCGACGGGATCACTCTCGGCCAGCTCGTCGCCGGCACGTATGGACTGCTCGGTCAGCTCGACCATTAGCCGCTATCGGCCATGACATGATCGAGCCGTGCCCGAGTCCGTCGACGCGCTGCTCCGGCTCCTCGACCTCGAGCAGCTGGAGGTTGATCTCTATCGGGGCAGGCAGCCGGACACCTCGATGCAACGGGTGTTCGGCGGGCAGGTCGCGGCCCAGGCGCTGGCCGCCGCCGCCCACACCGTCGACGGCGGACACGCTGCGCACTCGCTGCACGCATACTTCCTGCGCCCGGGCGACACTGCGGTGCCGATCATCTACGACGTCGAACGGATCCGCGACGGTCGGTCGTTCTGGACCCGGCGGGTGGTGGCCCGCCAGCACGGAACGTCGATCTTCTATCTGACCGCGTCGTTCCAGGTAGCCGAGCCCGGCTTCGACCACCAGGACGCGATGCCGGCGGTTCCCGACGCCGACGACTGCCCACCGCTGGCCGACGTGCTGGGCGAGATGAGTGGGCACGGCCCCAGCTACGACTGGGAGCGGGAGTGGGCAGCCCTCGACGTACGGTATGCCGGCGACTCCCGGCTCGGCGGCGCCTTGACTGACCCCGATCGGCCGGCGCGCAGCCAGATCTGGGTCAAGGCAGCAGGCACGCTGCCGGCCGACCCCGTGGTCAACAGCTGCGTGCTGACCTACGCCAGCGACCTGACGCTGCTCGGCGTCAGCCTGGTCCCTCACGACGTCTTCATCGGCTCGCCTGACGTGATGCCGGCGTCCCTCGACCATGCGATCTGGTTCCACCGGCCGTTCCGCGCCGACGAGTGGCTGCTGTACGACCAGCACTCGCCGTCGGCATCGGGCGGGCGTGGATTCGCCACTGGACGCGTCTTCACCCGGCAGGGTTCGCTGGTCGCGTCGGTGGCCCAGGAGGGGCTGATCCGTCCGTTGGGCGCCGCGAGGGAGCGGTTCGGATGAGGTACGGCTTCGCGATCGACCAGCGCACCTGTATCGGCTGTCACGCCTGTACGGTCGCCTGCAAGGTCGAGCACAAAGTGCCGGTCGGGCAGTTTCGCACCTGGGTCAAGTACGTCGACTCCGGGACGTTCCCGGATGCGACCCGCGACTTCGCCGTCCTGCGCTGCAACCACTGCACCGACGCGCCCTGCGTCGCGATCTGCCCGACCAACGCCCTGTTCAAGCGGCCCGACGGCATCGTCGACTTCGACTCCGACCTCTGCATCGGGTGCAAGTCGTGTTTGCAGGCGTGCCCTTACGACGCGATCTACATCGACGCCGAGACCCACACCGCTGCCAAGTGCAACTTTTGCGCGCATCGGGTCGACAACGGCCTGGAGCCGGCGTGCGTGACCGTGTGTCCGACCCACTCGATCTGGGTCGGCGACCTCGACGACCCCGCCAGCG
>JAICMS010000070.1 GCA_025929075.1 Propionibacteriales bacterium | reverse complement strand
GGGCTCTTCGTACGGCGACGAGATACCCGTGAATTCAGGGATCTCGCCAGCCCGGGCCTTGGCATAGAGGCCCTTGCGGTCCCGGCGCTCGCACTCCTCCAGCGGCGTGGCGACGTGGATGAGCACGAACCCGCCGCCGGCCCGCTCGACCATTCGCCGTACCTCCTGCCGGGTCGCCTCGAACGGCGCGATCGGCGAGCAGACCGCGAGACCGCCATGGCGGGCGACCTCGGCGGCGACGAAGCCGATCCGCAGGATGTTGGTCTCCCTGTCCTCGCGCGAGAAGCCGAGCTCCTTGGACAGGTGGTGGCGGACGACATCGCCGTCCAGCGAGGTGACGGTGCGCTCGCCCTGTTCGAGGACGCGGTCGACCAGCGCCCGGGCGAGCGTCGACTTGCCCGACCCGGACAGCCCGGTGAAGAAGATGACCGCACCCTGTCGACTGCGCGGCGGCCGGTCCTTGGCCACGATCGCCGCAATGCTCTCCGGCAACGGGCTCTCGGTGTCGCGCGACTCGAGGACCAGCGTCGAGGTCGCGTAGGCAGCAGCCACGGTCCGCAGCAGCCAGTCGTTCGCGGCGGTCGAGCCGTGGTCGGCAGCCGAAACGGGTACGACGACAGCATCGCGCCCGGCCAGCGCCGCCGCCTCGATCGTGGCCCTGACGAGCGCCGGGCCCGAGATGTCCTCGGGCATCGACTCACCGACGCAGGCCAGCAGCAGCGGTCGCCGCGACTCGACGGCCGCTCGCTCGGCGACCTCGGTGATCTCTGCCTCACTGAGGGCCCTGGTGACCGGGACGGCAAGCAGGCTGTCGGCCGCGACCGACTGGTGCAGGTCGGCCGGCGCCGTATGCAGCCGGCGGAACGGGCCGAACTCGTTGGCGGCCAGCCGCTCCACCGGCCCGCACAGCCCCACCTGGTCTTCATCGGCTTGCCAGCTGCCCGTCACGGTCAGCGTCGCCAGCGGGGCGCCCTCCGGGTCGACGAGGTCCAGCTGCCCGGCGTCAGCCGCCGCGGAAGCGGCCTCCTTGTCGACGACCAACGAGATCGCGGCTCGGTCATCCCCGGCCGGCTGCTCGAAGCCGGTCACGTCCGGCGTGAGACAGCCGTCGAGCAAAAGGTCGAGGTCGTCGAGCTCGCGTTGCGTCGGGGTCCACCTCGGGTGGTCGTCGTTCGGCACGCCCGCGATTGTGGCACGGGGCAGGGTCGGTCCCCACCACCTGCGCGGCCGTCGTACGCTCGCGCCGTGGCCACCGATTCAGCCGAAGTCCTCGTCGACGTCGTCCGCTCGGGGTTCGTCGAGGGCCACCACCGTGGCCGGATCGTGGCGTTGGACGCCGACGGCACCGTGGCGTGGAGCCGCGGTGACGTCGAGGCGCAGATCTACCCGCGCTCGTGCAACAAGCCGCTGCAGGCTGTCGGGATGCTGCGGCTGGGGCTCGACCTGGACGGCGAGCTGCTCGCGCTGGCGGCGGCCAGTCACTCGGGCGAACCCTTCCACGTCGAGGGGGTGCGGCAGATCCTCAAAGGCGCCGGTCTGGACGAGTCGGCACTGCGTACGCCGCCGGACTACCCGCTCGACGACGACGCGCGGGTGGAGCACATCCGGGCCGGCCTTCCCAAGCAGTCGGTCACGATGAACTGCTCCGGCAAGCACGCCGCGATGCTCGCCACCTGCGTGGTGAACGACTGGCCGACCGACGACTACCGCCGCCCCGATCATCCACTCCAGGCCAGACTGGCCGAGACGTTCAGCGAGCTGACCGGCGAGCCGATCGAGTCCACCGGAGTCGACGGCTGTGGCGCGGCGCTGTTCTCGACCTCACTTGTCGGGCTGGCGCGGGCCTTCCGCGGGCTGGTCCTGGCAGCGCCCGGCACGCTCGAGCGGCGGATGGCCGATGCGTACGTCGGGTATCCGGAGTGGGCGTCCGGCACCCAGCGCGACGAGGCCCTGCTGCTGCGCACGCTGCCCGGCGCGATCGGCAAGGCCGGCGCGGAAGGCTGCTACGCGGTCGCGCTGCCCGACGGTCGAGCGGTGGCGCTGAAGATCGAGGACGGCTGGGGACGCGCCCGGCCCGCGCTCATGCTGGCTGCCCTTCTGCGTCTCGGCGTCGACAAGGAGCCCGGCGTCGACCGCGACATGCTGATGGAGTGCGGGTCACCGCCGCTGCTCGGCGGCGGCGTCCCCGTCGGCGAACTGCGCCCCCTCATCTGACTCGGCAGCCGCCGTGGCGTCAGCGGCGGTTGGCGACGATCGCTGCCAGTGGCGGGATGACGAGGGCGACCGCGCTCATCGCGACGGCGGCTGTCGTGGAGTAGAAGCGGACGAGAAACCAGGCGAGCACGATCAGCATCAGGCAGAGGCCCATCATCGCCAGGTACCGCACTTCGCGCTGCCGACGGTTGGTGCTGCTTCCCGGCTCCGCCGACGTGATGCGGACCGGCGGCTTGCGGCGAGGGCGCATCCATCTCCGTTCCCACTGACCGGCTCGCGAGCGCATTCGAGGGCTCGGAAGCGGTTGGGCCAGACTGGTCAGGGAGCAAGGGGGTCGCCCATGAGCGTCCAGCTGAACCACACCATCGTCCGCTGCACCGACAAGCAGGTATCGGCCGGGTTCTACGCCGACATCCTCGGACTGCCGGAGCCCACGACGTACGGTCCGTTCGTCGTCGTGCAGGTCGACAACGACGTCTCTCTCGACTTCGCCGACGATCACGGCGAGCCGAGACCGCAGCACTACGCATTCCTGGTGTCAGAAGAAGAGTTCGACGCGATCCACGGCCGGATCCGCGAGCGCGACTTGACCTGGTGGGCTGACCCGTCACACTCGCGTGCGGGTGAGATCAACACCAACGACGGCGGCCGAGGCCTTTACTGGGACGACCCCGACGGCCACGTCCTCGAGATCATCACGGTCCCGTACGGCGGCTGACTGCGGCCCTTGGCGAACGCTGCAGCGGCCGGCCGGTCGACCCGTTGGTCCAGGTCGCTCGCGGACGGCTTGATTTTGCTAACTGTTGCAAGCACGCTGGAGACGTGACACCACTGGACTTCGCCAAGCCACTGGTCGACGGCGGGTCTGCAGCGCGGGCCATGGCGAGCCGGCCGCACCTGGACGGGCTTGGCGAGTATCTGAAGGAGCAGCGCCGCGGCGCGCAGTTGACGTTGCGCCAGCTGGCCGAGCAGGCCGGGGTGTCGAACCCCTATCTCAGTCAGATCGAGCGGGGCCTGCGGCGCCCGTCGGCGGAAGTGCTCCAACAGGTCGCCCGCGCGCTGCAGATCTCGGCCGAGGCGCTCTACATGCGGGCCGGCTTCCTCGACCCGCCGGAGGGCGGTGGGAGCTCGGTCGAAAGCGCGGTGCTCGCAGATCCGGCGCTGAGCGAGCGGCACAGGCGGCTGCTGCTCGACATCTACCGCTCGTTCCGTGACGAGGCAGCACCTGATTCAAGCGTGTCAAGCGAAGCGACAGGCGAGCAGCCGAGCGAGCCTGCTGAGCTGGCGGGACCGGGCCGCCAAGCCCGTCGCCGTACGTCGAAGCGACAACCAGAAAGGACCTCACGATGACGTTCAACGAGACGATCGACAAGGCCCGTCAGGATTTCGAAGAGGCGTTGTCGCGGTCGACGACGCTGCAGGCCGTCGTCGGCGCCGGCGATCTGGCGGTCGAGAAGTTCCGCGCGCTGCAAGGAGAGCTCGCCACCCGGCTCGACACCTTCGACCCCAAGGAGTTCCGCGATCGGGCTGGAGCAGATGTGCGGAGCACACCCGACCGGTTCGTCGAGATGTCGGCGAAGGGGCAGGCGGCGCTGGCCGACGCGCTGTCGAACGCGTTTGTGACGTACGGCGACCTGGCGACCCGCGGCCGGGAGGTGGTTGAGCGGATCCGCAGCCAACAGGCGACCGAGGACCTGCAGCGGCAGGCCGGCGCTACGGCCGCCAAGGCCAGGGCCACGTCGACCACCGCGCGTAAAGCGGCCGGCACGACCGCCCGGTCGGCCCGGTCGAGCGCCGCGAGGACCGGCTCGGCGGCTGGGTCTGGGGCGGCCGGCACCGCCTCGACTGCTCGGTCGTCGGCGTCGCGGACCAGGACGTCGGCCAAAGCGACCACGACCAGCGCCAAGCGAACCGCATCGACGGCCAAGAAGGCGACGACAGCAGCCGCTGACAAGGTCGGCAAGCGCTCGTCGGCGAAGAAGTCCAGCCGCTGACCCTGCCGCGTCGCCCATTCGTCCGGCTCAGGTCGGCGTTGCCGCGTGGCGGGCCGGACGAATCGAAGCGGCTGAGCGGTCTGCGGCACCGGTAATCTGATGAGGCGATGATCGGCGATTTCGAGGCCTACGTGCTCTACGCGTTGTGGTGGGGCCTGTTGGCGGTCAAGGCGTTCGCGCTCGGCGACGCCATCTTCCGCAAGGACGCCGCCTACGTTGCCAACGACAAACAGAACAAGGCGTTCTGGCTGCTCATCCTGGCCGTCTTCCTGGTCCTCCACGCTCTGCTGCCGTCGCCGATCCAGATCCTCAACCTGATCGGCACGGTCGCCGCGTTCGTCTACCTCGCCGACGTACGGCCGACCCTCCGCTCCACGCAGTCGTACTACTGACCCGGTGCCGACAGTCGACGGCCCGAGCGGCCCGCTCGAGGTGTTGGTGACCGGTCGCGGCGAGCCGATCACCGTGTTCGCGCATGGCCTTGCCGGCTCGATCGCCGAGACCCGGCCGTTCGGCTCCGGAGTCGCCGGCACCAAGGTCTTCCTGCACTTCCGCGGCCACGGCGCTTCGGCCGGCGGCGAGACACCGTGGACGTATGCCGGGGTGGCCGCCGAGTTGATGGCTGTCGTCGATCGGTACGACGCCCGCCGGGGCTTGGGCGTATCCCTGGGCGCCGGCGCCCTGCTCGCCGCAGCGGTTGACCGGCCCGACCGGTTCGAGCGGCTGGTCTTCGTGCTCCCCGCAACCATCGACAAGCCCCGCCGAGACCCCGCGGTCCAGCGGATGCAGCGGATGGCCGAGCTGGTCGAACACCGCGACCTCGGCCCCCTCGCCGACGCGCTGGTCGCCGAGCAGCCCGCCCCGGCCCGGGTTCGCCCGGACGTGCGGATCTGGGCTGCCCGGCAGGCCCGGAGGTTGGCCGCCACCGAGGTCGCGCGAGGGCTGCGCGAGCTGCCGCCGCAGTACCCGGTCGCCGACCGCTCCCTGCTGGGGCGACTGAAGTGCCCGGTGCTGGTCGTCGGCCAGGACGACGATGACGCCCACCCGGCCGACGTCGCCAGTGAGCTCGCTCGGATGCTGCCCGATGCGCGACTGGCGCTGTTCGACGGCGCCGGGCTGGTCTGGGGGCACCGTGCGGAGCTACGCGACCTCATCAGCGCGTTCCTCAACGGATGACCGCCTCGGGTCGATGCGATGGCGACGCGGAGGCCGCTCCGTCGGGCGCTACCGTCGGTTGGCGTGGAACTCGTCGTCGTACGTGGTGACATCACCGAGCAGCAGGTCGACGCCGTCATCAACGCGGCCAACAGCGGGATGCGTGGCGGTGGCGGAGTCGACGGGGCGATCCACCGCGCCGGCGGCCCCGACGTGCTCGCCGACTGCATCGAGCGGTTCCCCGACGGGCTGCCGACGGGGCAAGCAGGCTGGACCACAGCAGGCGCGCTGCCGGCGCAATGGGTCATCCACGTCGTCGGCCCCAACTACGCGGCGGGTCAGCGGGACCGGTCGCTGCTGACCTCCTGCTACGCCAACGCCTTGGCGGTTGCCGACGAGCTCGGCGCGGCGTCCCTGGCCTTTCCGCTGGTGTCGGCAGGGATCTACGGCTGGCCGCTCGACGACGCGGCCGTCGCCGCTGTCGAGACCCTGCGTCAGACCCCGACGTCGGTCGAGCATGCGCGGCTGGTGGCCTTCGGCGACGAGGCCTTCACGGCCCTCACCGCCGCCATGGATCGGTGAGCCGTCAGCCGCCTGGCAGCGCGAACTCGATCGGTCAGCTGGACGCGCGACGGGCGCGCGCGGCGGCCTTGGCCCGCTCTGCCTGGTCGAGCACCACCTTGCGGATACGCACCGCGTCCGGCGTCACCTCGACGCACTCGTCCTCGCGGCAGAACTCCAGCGACTGCTCGAGCGACAGCCGCCGTGGCGGCACGAGCCGCTCGAGCTCCTCTGCGGTCGACGTACGGACGTTGCTGAGCTTGCGCTCCTTGGTGATGTTGACGTCGATGTCGTCGGACCGCGAGTTCTCGCCGACCACCATGCCTTCGTAGACCTCGGTGCCCGGCTCGACGAAGAGGGCGCCGCGCTCCTGCAGGTTGAACATCGCGTACGACGACACGACGCCGGTCCGGTCGGCGACCAGCGAACCCGACGACCTGGTCCGCAGGTCGCCGTACCAGGGCTCATAGCCCTCGAACACGTGGTGCGCGATCCCGGTGCCGCGGGTGTCGGTGAGGAAGTCGGTGCGGAAGCCGATCAGCCCGCGGGCCGGCACGAGGAACTCCATCCGGACCCAACCCGTGCCGTGGTTGGTGAGGTGCTCCATCCGGCCCTTGCGGACGGCGAGCAACTGGGTCACGGCGCCGAGGTAGTCCTCGGGGCAGTCGATCGTCAGCCGCTCGACCGGCTCGTGGACCGCGCCGTCGACGAGGCGGGTCACGACCTGCGGCTTGCCGACGGTGAGCTCGTAGCCCTCGCGGCGCATCTGCTCGACGAGGATCGCCAACGCCAACTCGCCGCGACCCTGGACCTCCCAGGTGTCGGGCCGCTCGGTCGGAAGCAGCCGGATCGAGACGTTGCCGACGAGCTCGCGGTCCAGCCGGTCCTTCACCAGCCTGGCGGTCACCTTGGTGCCCTTGACGCGGCCGGCGAGGGGAGAGGTGTTGATGCCGATCGTCATCGAGATCGCCGGCTCGTCGACGGTGATGTGGGGCAGCGGACGAGGGTCGTCGGGGTCGGCGAGCGTGTCGCCGATCATGATGTCGGGGATGCCGGCGAGGGCGGCGATGTCGCCAGGCCCCGCCTCGGTGGCCGGCTTGCGGTCGAGAGCCTCGGTCATCATCAGCTCGGTCACCTTGACCCGCTCGGTCGTGCCGTCGGCTCGGATCCAGGCCACGGTGGCGTTCTTGCGCAGGGTGCCCTCATGGATGCGGCACAGCGCGAGGCGGCCGAGGAAGGGGGAGGCGTCGAGGTTGGTGACGTGCGCCTGCAGCGGAGCCCCCGGGGTATAGCGCGGCGGTGGCACCGTCTCGAGGATGGTCGTGAAGAGTGCAGTGAGGTCGGTCTCCTCGGGGATGCTGCCGTCGGCGGGCTGGTCCAGTGACGCGCGGCCGGCTTTGGCCGAGGCGTAGACGACCGGGAAGTCGAGCGCGTCCTGCTCGTGGTCGTCGTCGAGCAGGTCGAGAAACAGCTCGTACGTCTCCTCCACGACCGCTGAGATGCGGGCGTCGGGTCGGTCGACCTTGTTGACCACGAGGACCACCGGGAGCCGCTCGGCCAGCGCCTTGCGCAGCACGAACCGGGTCTGGGGCAGCGGACCCTCCGACGCGTCGACGAGCAGCACGACGCCGTCGACCATCGCCAACCCGCGTTCGACCTCACCGCCGAAGTCGGCGTGCCCGGGGGTGTCGATGATGTTGATTGTGACCGGTCCGTTTGGCGCCGCCGGGCCGTCGTACCGGACTGCGGTGTTCTTGGCGAGGATCGTGATGCCCTTCTCGCGCTCGAGGTCCTCGGTGTCCATCGCGCGCTCAGCCACGTGCTGATGCGCGCCGAAGGCCCCGGTCTGCCACAGCATCGCGTCGACGAGCGTCGTCTTGCCGTGGTCGACGTGGGCAACGATGGCGACGTTGCGCAGGTCGTCCCGCGTTGCGGTCGGCGCGGTGGTGCCGACCGGAGGTTGGGACGGGCTGACGTCAGGCATGGTTGGTCGTTGAGTCCTTTGTGGAGGGAGTACGGCGACGGCTTCCACGAACGGCGAGTCCGTGGCGACGAAGTGGCCGCCCCCAGTGTAAGGACCTCTGCGGCCGGTGGGACAAACGCCGAGGAGGAGGAGTCGGGCAAAGCTCGCGGCGTGGTCGCTGATGTCGGGAAGATGAGGGCGGTGAGGTTGTCGATCTGACTGCGGCTCATCCGTCAGGTAGGTGTCAACAACCTCCAACGACGACAGGAGACCGGCATGACGACGTACATGTTCCTTCTCATCGACGACGAGTCCTGGCACGACGAGCTGTCCGACGAGCTGTGGCAGAAGACGATGCAGCTGCACGCGGACTTCGCCCAGGCAGTCGAGGCGGCCGGCGCACGCATCCTCGACGGCAACGCGCTCGAGCGCTCCTCAGACTCCACCACGGTGCGCAACTCCGACGGCGGCAAGCCGCTGATGACCGACGGGCCGTTCCTCGAGACCAAGGAGGCGATCGGCGGTTACTACGTGATCGAGGCCAAGGACCTCGACACCGCCCTCGAGCTGGCAGCCAAGTGCCCGTCGCCGATCGTCGAGGTGCGGCCGGTGATCAATACCTCCGCCGCGCCCTCGGATCGGTGAGGACGCCATCAGGTACGGCGTTGCGTTGAGATCGGACTGGTGACGGCGGTGAACGAGTCGATGCCGGCTACTGACGGGGATGCCCGATCGGTGGCGGCGCTGATCGGCGATGCGCACCGTCGTCACTGGCCGACGGTGCTGGCCTCGACCGTGCGGGTGTCGGGCAGTCTCGACGTGGCCGAGGAGTGCACCCAGGACGCCTTCGTGCGGGCGCTGCAGACCTGGAGTGACGGCGTCCCGGACAACCAGGTGGGCTGGCTGACCACCGTCGCGCGGCGATCTGCCCTCGATCGCCTCCGGCGGGATGCCACACTGCGGCGCAAACTGCCGCTGCTGCTGATGGAGCCTGTCGTCGCGGCGGCCGCGGAGCCCGGCGAGCAGGAGGAGCCGCCGGCTGACCTGCTTCGGCTGGTCTTCACGTGTTGCCATCCGGCGCTCGGCCGGGAGTCGCAGGTGGCGCTCACCCTTCGGCTGCTCTGCGGCTTGAGTACTCCGGAGGTTGCCGCGGTACTGCTCATCGGGGAGTCGGCCGCTGCAGCCCGGATCACGCGGGCGAAGAAGAAGATCGCCAGGGCTGGGATCCCGTTCCGCATCCCGTCGGTAGAAGAGCTGCCCGACCGACTGGACGTCGTGCTGACTGTCCTCCACCTCGTCTTCACCGTCGGCCACACGTCGGCGCGGAGGGTTGCTCCCGAGAGTTCCGACCTCACCGGCCGCGCAGTCGAGCTCACCCGGGTACTGGCCGCACTGCTTCCGCGTGAACCGGAGGTGGAGGGCCTGCTCGCCCTGGAACTGCTGACCTTGGCCCACCACGCCGCCCGGTTCGGTGTCGACGGCGAGCTGGTGCTGTTGGCAGATCAGGACCGCCGGCAGTGGGACCATCGACTGATTGCCGAAGGGGTGGCCCTGGCCACTGCGGCGCTACGGGAGGGCGAGGGCCGGTTCGCACTGCAGGCGGCCATCGCCGGTCTGCATGCCGTGGCGCCATCGTGGGAGGCGACGGACTGGCGTCAGGTGGTGCGGATGTACGACGCCCTGCTGACCCGCTGGCCGTCGCCGGTTGTGGCACTCAACCGGGCCGCTGCCCGCAGCTTCGTGCCCGGCGCGCGGCTTGTCGACGTACTCGCTGAGCTCGACGGGCTGGCTGCGGAGCCCGCGTTGCAGGGTTACGTCTATCTGCCGGCGACCCGCGCCGACGTGCTCGCCCGGCTCGGGCGGGTGGAGGAGGCGAGGCAGGCGTACGGCGAGGCGCTGGGCCTGTGCGCAAACGACGCCGAACGCCGCTTCCTGGCCGGTCGCCTGGCGGGCCTCTAGGCCCGCTCGCCGCTCCGGCAGGCTGACTGGTCGTGAGGTATTGCTGTCGCCCAGGCAGCCGCAACCCCTCAGGATCGGGCAAGCGGCTATGTGGTCAGCCGTCGTCGACGACGCGGTGAACCTTGTGCTGAGCGGCTTGGGCGCGCGGCCTGATCACGAGCCGGTCGATGTTGACGTGCGAGGGCCGGGTGGTGATCCAGGCAACCGCGTCGGCGACATCGTCAGCGGTGAGCGGATCGGGCACCCCGCGATAGATGGCGTCGCGCTTGTCGGTGTCGCCGCGGTAGCGGACCAGCCCGAACTCCTCGGTCTTGACCATCCCCGGCGCCACCTCGCTGATCCGCACGGGCTGGCCGACCAGCTCCAGCCGCAGCGTCTCGGTCATCACAGCCACACCGTGCTTGGCAGCTGTGTAGCCGCCACCGCCTTCGTAGGCGATGTGGCCGGCGGTCGAGCCCATGTTGACGATCACCCCGTCTCCGCTGGCGATCAGTGCCGGTAGCAGCGCCTTGGTCACGTTGAGCGTGCCGATCACGTTGACGTCGAACATGGCCCGCCAGTCGTCCGGGTCGGCGTCCGCCACCTGCTCTATGCCGAAGGCGGCGCCCGCGTTGTTGACGAGGACATGCAGGCGTTCGCCGACGCGCTCGGCCAGTCGCCGTACCCCCTCGGTGTCGGTCACGTCGCAGGTCACCGCCACACCGTCAAGCTCCTCGGCAAGAGCCTCGATGCGTTCGGTACGTCGGGCGACGCAGCAGACCACGAAGCCGGCCGCGGCCAGTGCTCGGGCCGTCGCTTCGCCGATGCCGGAGCTCGCCCCCGTGACGACAGCCGCCCGCCGATCTCTGCTGCCGTTGACCATGGCGCCATCCTGGCACCGGTTCGGCGGCGTCCGGGCGGCCGGGGCGAAGGCTGGATCACCGGCGGTCGGGGCCCGTTGCTTGTGGGGTTGTCGGAGGAATGGGGAAGACTGACCGGTGGTTGAGACGTGGTTGGTAGGAGCCGCTCTGGGCATCGAGTCCAGAAGTCGCCGTACGGCGACCGCGCGGGCCGGAGCCGACGGAGGTGAGCTGGCAGCCGTGAACGATCGCTCAGGCACAGGCGCCACCGTCGCGTCGGTCGTCCCGGTCGGACGACCGCCACGCAACCCCCATCGCGTCGCCATGCTCAGCGTGCACACGTCCCCGCTCGACCAGCCCGGCACGGGGGATGCGGGTGGCCTCAATGTGTACGTCGTCGAGCTGTCGCGGCGGCTGGCGGCGCAGGGCATCGAGGTGGAGATCTTCACCCGGTCGACGTCCGGTGACCTCGACCCGGTCGTCGAGATGGAGCCCGGTGTCCTGGTGCGGCATGTCATCGCCGGCCCGCTCGAGGGCCTCACCAAAGCCGAGCTGCCGGGGCAGCTGTGCACGTTCGCCCGCGACGTGCTGAGGACTGAGGCGGCGTTCGCCCCCGGCTACTACGACCTGGTCCACTCCCACTACTGGCTGTCCGGGCAGATCGGCGCGCTGGCGCGCGATCGGTGGCGGGTGCCGCTCGTGCACTCGATGCACACGATGGCCAAGGTCAAGAACCAGTTGCTCGCCGCCGGCGACGAGCCGGAGCCGTCGCTGCGCGTGATCGGCGAGCAGCAGGTGGTCGAGGCTGCCGACGTGCTGGTCGCCAACACCGACGACGAGGCGAACCAGCTGGTCGAGCTCTATGGCGCCGACCCGGCGCGGGTGCGCGCGGTGCACCCCGGTGTCGACCTGTCGGTCTTCCGGCCCGGTGACCGGGCAGCGGCTCGCGCCAGGTTGGGCATCCCCGGCGGGGCGCTGGTCGCGATGTTCGTCGGCCGGCTGCAGCGGCTCAAGGCGCCCGACGTCGTGGTCAGGGCGTCGGCGGCGTTGCTGACCTCGCGTCCCGACTGGCGCGGCCGGCTCGTCGTACCGATCATCGGCGGGCCGTCGGGGAGCGGCCTCGGGACGCCGGATGCGCTTGTCGAGCTCGCTGCGCGACTGGGCGTCGACGACGTCGTGCGATTCGTGCCGCCGATCGGGCAGGCTGAGCTGGTGGACTACTACCGGGCCGCGTCCTTGGTGTGCGTGCCGTCGTACAGCGAGTCGTTCGGGCTGGTGGCGCTGGAGGCGCAGGCGTGCGGGACGCCGGTCGTCGCCGCCCGGGTCGGCGGTCTGCCGACGGCCGTGGTCGACGGTCGCACCGGGGTGCTGGTCGACGGTCACCGGCCGGAGGACTACGCCGCGGTGTTCGAGGCGATGCTGTCCGATGATGGCCGGACGACGACCATGGGGCTGGCGGGGGCTGAGCATGCGCTGGGCTTCGGCTGGGCGCAGACGGCAGCCCGCACGCTCGACGTCTACCGCGACTCGATGGCGGCCCTGCGGACGGAGGCGCTGGCCGTCGCGGAGTAGGTGCGGCTGCGGGGAATGTCCGGCTGCGGTGCGAGCGGGTTGAGGCTGGACCGGCCGACACTAGGGTTGGCCAGGTGGGCGCCGGGTCAGGTCGTGACGGAGTCATCGACGTCCTGCGCGAGGCGCTTGTCGAGGCTGGGCTGGAGGCGCAGGAGCCGGAGGTTGGCGTCTTCCTCGTCGACCTGCCTGGCGAGCGCAAGCTGTCAACCCCCTGCCGGCTCGCTGTTGGCGAGCAGGTTGTCGCCGTACACGCCTTCGTCTGCCGGAACCCCGACGAGAACCACGAAGGTGTTTACCGTTGGTTGCTGTTGCGCAACCTGCGGATGTACGGCGTCGGGTTCGGCGTCGACCACAGCGGCGACATCTACCTGAGCAGCCGGTTGCCGCTGTCCGCGGTGACGCCTGCGGAGGTCGACAGGCTGCTGGGTGCTGTCTTGACGTACGCCGACGAGTCGTTCAACACGATCCTCCAGCTGGGGTTCGCCACCTCGATCCGCAAGGAGTGGGAGTGGCGGACCAAGCGCGGCGAGTCGACGCGCAACCTCGACGCCTTCCGCGGCTGGCTGGACTCCGGCTCACCTCCTCCCCAACCGAACACCTGACGCGGCGCGAGTTCGGGTGCAGCGCGCCACTTTTCGGGCTGCGCGAGGTGTTCGGTCGCCGGTGGTGGAGGGCCCGCGGGCTGAGATGGCGCTACTGGCGGCCCTGGTTGGCGACGGCGGCGATGGC
>JAICMS010000199.1 GCA_025929075.1 Propionibacteriales bacterium | reverse complement strand
CCGATGACGTACGACGACCTGCCCGACGTGGTGCGATGGGTGACCACGCCGCACGTTCAGCGGTGGTGGGACGACGAGTCGACCGATCTCGACGGCGCCGAGCGCCACTACGGACCGAGGATCGACGGCGACGACCCGACGCGGATGTGGATCGTCGAGCTCGACGGGGTGCCGGCCGGCTTCGTGCAGGACTACCGGATCGGCGACCACCCGGAGTACGCGGCGCTGACCGGCCGCCCGGACGCGATCGGCATCGACTACGCCATCGGTGCCGCGGGCTGGGTCGGTCGAGGCGTCGGCACCCGCCTGCTGTGGACGTACCTGCGCGACGTCGTGCGCCCTGCCTATCCAGACGCCACCCACTTCCACGCTGCTCCGGACCACCGCAATGTCGGCTCGCTGCGAGTCCTCCACAAGCTCGGCTTCGTCGCCGGCCCTCCGTTCGAGGAGACGCAGCGCGACGGTCGAGTCGACACTGTGATCGGCTGCACCCTCGACGTGCGGCATTGGTTCGGATGACCCGCGCGCTCGGCTCGGCGCTGACGCCGCTGATTGCCTCCTGCCATGCCTACGACTACGTCGGGGCGCCAGACACCGTCCATCACGGCATGCCGTCGCGGACCCTGACCCTGGTCCTGGCGTTCGACAATCCGCTCGAGATCGGACCTCTGCAGAGCGCGCGACGCGGCTCGTTCTGGACCACTGCCGCTGGCTTGTCCTCTTCACCGGTCAGCATCGGCAACGGCGGCCGGCAGGTCGGCGTACAGATTGCCATCCATCCGACTGCCTCTCGGACATTGTTCGGCGTGCCGGCGTCGGCCCTGGCCGGAGAAATCGTCGGGCTCGAGGATCTGGTTGGAGACGAGGGCCAGCGCCTGTACGACGAGGTCGCCGCCGCTGGCAGTTGGCCGTGTCGACGGCAGGTGCTGGAAGGCCAACTGGCCCGCCTCCAGGATCGGCAGGTCCGGCAGGACCGAGCCGGCCGGGTGTCACCTTCCTTGCATTGGGCATGGCAGGAGCTGAGCAGGCGTGACGGCAGGGTCACGGTGCAGTGGCTCGCTGATGCGGTCGGCTGGAGCCGGCGGCATTTCACCGAGCGGTTCCGGGCCGAGTTCGGGCAGTCGCCGAAGACCGTCGCGAGGATCATGCGGTTCGAGCGCTCCAGGCGGCTGGTCTCGTCCGGCGTCGCGCTGGCTGCGGTCGCCGACGCCTGCGGGTACGCCGACCAGGCACACCTCACCCGCGACTGGCAGGCGCTCGCCGGGCTGACGCCGGGCCAGTGGCGGCGCCGGGAGCTCCCATTCCTTCAAGACATCGAGGAGCTCTGCTGAGCACGATGGGGGCATGACAGATACCCATGACCTTCCCTCGCCACCCGCCCCGACGGTGTGGCACTCGCTGAGCTACCGAGACGCCCCCGCGGCGATCGACTTCCTGGTAAAGGCTTTCGGCTTCGTTTCGACGGCGGTTTACCACGACGAGGGCGACCAGAGCCGAATCGCCCACGCTGAGCTGCGCTGGCCACCGGGGGGTGGCGTGATGCTCGGCTCGTCGGGCCGCCCAAGTGGGATGGCTGACCCGACAGGCCACGGGTCGGCGTACGCGGTGGTCGACGGACCGGACAGCGACGTCGACGTCCTCTTCGAGCGGGCCGTGGCGGCAGGAGCGACCGTGGTGCGCGAGCCTCGCGACGAGGAGTACGGCAACCGCGACTTCGTCGTCCGTGACCCCGAGGGCAACCAATGGAGTTTCGGCACCTATCGAGGTGAGTGACGCGGGGTAGGCTCCCGACCGCCGGCGCTGCTAGGCACCGGTTTGCAGTCGAGGAGGTTCCATGTTTCGCACCGCCCGTCGCACCCGTCGGCTCGCCCTGATCGGAGTAGCGCCGCTGCTCGTCGGCGGCCTCATGGCCGGCCAGTTTTCGTCACCGGCATCGAGTGCCGTTGCGCTTCCCGCCACGGTCACCAGTGGCTCGGCAACAGCTAGCCAGCTGCCGCGTCCGGGCCACATCGTGCCGTTCTCGGGCTTCCCCACGGACTACTCCAAGCTGCCCGACGTCTCGTGGGTGATCCCCAACCTCTGCAACGACATGCACAACTGTGACGTGGCGACAGGCGATTCGTGGCTGCAGCAGAACCTGGCCGGTTACGCCAGCTGGGCGCAGGCGAACAACAGCCTGCTGATCATCACATTCGATGAGGACGACCACTCGATGAACAACCAGATCCCGACGATCTTCTACGGCGGCGACGCTGTGCCGGGCGATTACAGCGAGAACATCACGCACTACAGCGTGCTGCGAACGATCGAGTCGATGTACGGCTTGAGCCACCTCAAGCTGGCCAAGCAGGCGAACACGATCAGCGACGTCTGGAAGTAGCTGCGCCCGGGCGGCGGTTGGTCGATGGCCGCTTCGTCGCCGTACCCTTGACCGGTCATGACGACCGACACCGACATCGCCGACCCGACCGCGGGGGAGCAGTTGCGGACGTATGAAGTCCGCACGTACGGCTGCCAGATGAACGTGCACGATTCCGAGCGGCTCGCCGGGCTCTTGGAGCGGGCGGGCTATCGGCCGGCCGCCGGTGACGGCATCGCCGACGTCGTCGTCTTCAACACCTGCGCGGTGCGGGAGAACGCCGACAACCGGCTCTACGGCAACCTCGGACACCTTGCTCCGCTGAAGGCCGAGCGGCCGGGCATGCAGATCGCGGTCGGTGGCTGCCTTGCGCAGAAGGATCGCGCCGAGATCACCCGTCGGGCGCCGTACGTCGACGTGGTGTTCGGCACGCACAACCTGGCGTCCCTGCCCGTGCTGCTTGAACGCGCCCGCCACAACGCCGAGGCTCAGCTGGAGATCGCCGAAACGCTGCAGGCGTTTCCCTCCGACCTGCCGGCCCGGCGGGATTCGCCGTT
>JAICMS010000076.1 GCA_025929075.1 Propionibacteriales bacterium | reverse complement strand
GTGATCACCGGACCGAAGATCTCATTCTGGATCGCTTCGTCGTCCTGGCGCAGGCCGGAGACGACAGTCGGTGAGTAGAAGTAGCCTCGGTCGCCGACGCGGGCTCCCCCGGTCTGCAACTCGGCGTGGTCGGGCAGCCGGTCGATGAAGCCGCTGACCCGGTCGAGCTGGTTGGGGTTGTTGAGCGGCCCGTAGAGGACGTCCTCGTCATCGGGCTGGCCGGTCTTGGTGTTCTTGGCCTCCTCGGTCATCGCGTCGACGAAGTCGCTGTGGATGCCGGGCCCGGCCAGCACCCGGGTGGCGGCCGTGCAGTCCTGGCCGGCGTTGAAGTAGCCGGCACCGGCGATGGCCTCGACCGCCGCCTCAAGGTCGGCGTCATCGAACACGATCACCGGCGCCTTGCCGCCAAGCTCGAGGTGTGTCCGCTTGAGGTCGCGGGCCGCCGAGCCGGCGACCTCCATGCCGGCGCGGACCGAGCCGGTGATCGACACCAGCTGCGGGATCGGGTGGTCGACCAGGGCACGGCCGGTGTCGCGGTCACCGGTGATCACGTTGACGACCCCCGGCGGGAAGAACTCCTGGCACAACTCGCCGAGCATCAGCGTCGAGACCGGGGTGGTGTCGGATGGCTTGATCACCAGGGTGTTGCCGGCCGCGAGCGCCGGGCCGATCTTCCAGATCGCCATCATCAGCGGGTAGTTCCAAGGAGTTACCTGCGCCACGACGCCGATCGGCTCGCGACGGATGCTCGACGTGTGGTCGGCCAAGTACTCCGCGGTGGCGCGACCCTCGAGCACCCGGGCGGCGCCCGCGAAGAAGCGGAGCTGGTCGATCGAGGGCGGCAGCTCCTCGGTGCGGGTGAAGCCGATCGGCTTGCCGGTGTTCTCGCTCTCAGCTGCGACGAAATCCTCGGCCCGCTCCTCGAGGGCGTCGGCGAGCTTGAGCAGCGCTCGCTGCCGGTCGGCGGGAGTAGCGTCGCGCCAGCTCTCGAACGCGTTCTGCGCGGCCTTGAGCGCGCGGTCGACGTCCTCCGGGCCGGACACCGGGGCGGTCGCGAATTCTTCCTCGGTGGCGGGGTTGACCAGGGTCAACGTCTTGCCGTCGACGGCGTCGGTCTGCTTGCCGTCGATCACGTTCTGCAGGGTCCGGCCCGTGCTCATCGATTTCCCTTCGCCGGTCGGCGGTGACATCCAAATGCGAGTGCCAAACTACTGTTCGACAACAGATAACGCTAGTGTCTCACGAGCAATAGAACGTATTTCGTTGTACTTGTGGTTCCTGAGTTCGACAATCAGCGGGGCGGGGACCGCTGTGGGTCGGGGTGGTCCCGTCGCGGGTGAGCGCGCCTTGGTGAAGCTCCGGCACCGTCCCTGGTTCCGCAGATCGTACAGAGCCGGCCCAGCAGCGGATCGCAACGTCCTGCAGATGAAGCGCCATAGCGCCCCCGCTGCAGGACGGAAGCCAGGCACCCCGCAGCACCCTCCACAACGTCCTGCAGATGTAGCGCTATAGCGCCCCCGTTGCAGGACGGAAGCCAGGCACCCCGCAGCACCCTCCACAACGTCCTGCAGATGGAGCGCCATAGCGCTCTCGTTGCAGGACGTTGTGGAGAAGCGTGCGGGCGGTCGGCAGCGCCAAGCAGAGGGCCGCCGCTGTGTAGGTTGGGGATTGCCGCCACCAACCGCTGAGGAGCCCTCCGGTGTCGCCGATTCCTAACCCGATCCGCCCCCTTGCCCTGCTGGGGATCGACGACCTCCTGTCTGAGGAGGAGCGGACGATCCGCGACACGGTAAGGCGATTCTGCGACGACCGGATCCGCCCGCAGGTGGCGGACTGGTTCGAGGCCGCGGAGATCCCGGCCCGCGACCTGGCCAAGGAGCTCGGCTCGCTCGGGCTGTTGGGCATGCACCTCGAGGGTTACGGATGCCAAGGCACGAGCGCCACATCGTACGGGCTCGCCTGCATGGAACTGGAGGCCGCCGACTCCGGGATCCGGTCGCTGGTGTCGGTGCAGGGGTCGCTGGCGATGTTTGCGATCCACCGGTTCGGCAGCGAGGAGCAGAAGGAGCAGTGGCTCCCGGCGATGGCTGCCGGCGAGGCGATCGGCTGCTTCGGGCTGACCGAGCCGGACTTCGGCTCGAACCCGGCCGGTATGCGCACCCGGGCCGTGCGCGACGGCTCGGACTGGGTGCTCGACGGCACCAAGCTCTGGATCACCAACGGCTCGGTAGCCGACGTCGCGATCGTCTGGGCCCGCGCCGACGACGGGATCCGCGGCTTCGTGGTACCGACGGACTCGGTGGGCTTCAGCGCTCCGGAGATCACCAGGAAGCTGTCGCTGCGAGCATCGGTGAGCAGCGAACTGGTGCTGGAAGGAGTGCGGCTGCCGGCGGACGCGATGCTCCCCGAGGCGAAAGGGCTGGCCGGACCGCTGTCGTGCCTCAACGAGGCACGGTTCGGCATCGTCTTTGGTGCGATGGGTGCAGCGCGGGACTGTCTGGAGACCGCGATCGACTACAGCCGCAGTCGGCTCGTCTTCGATAAGCCGCTGGCTGGCTACCAGCTGACCCAGCGCAAGCTGGCCGACATGGCGGTCGAGCTCGGCAAGGGGATGCTGCTCGCTCTGCATCTGGGCCGGCGCAAGGACGTGGGCTCGATCACGCCGGAGCAGGTCAGCGTCGGCAAGCTCAACAACGTCCGCGAGGCGCTCGCGATTGCCCGTGAATGCCGAACGATCCTCGCTGCAAGTGGAGTCACGCTGGAGTACTCCGTGCTGCGACACGCCAACAACCTCGAGTCGGTGTTGACATACGAGGGCACCTCCGAGGTCCACCAGCTGGTGATCGGCCAGGCGTTGACCGGCGAGTCCGCCTTCCGGTGATCTCTGAGTTGCGCTCGCCGCCGTCACGGCTCGTCTTAGCCCTCATAGTCGGAGGCGTTCGAGGAAGCGCTCGTGGCGGCGTGGGTATTGATCGGGGTCGACCCAGGGTGGCGGGATCGACTCGGGGATGCCCGTGTCGCTGAACCGGATGGTCCACTCGCCGTTGTCGTAGAGCTTGTGGTGGTACCCGCACAGCAAGACGCCGTTGTCGAGACTCGTCTTGCCGTGCTTCCACCAGGGGACGACGTGGTGCACGTCGCACCAGCGGGCCGGCCGGTCGCAGCCAGGATGCACGCAGCCGCCGTCTCTGACGATGACGGCGGTGCGGATCGGCCCGTCGAACGTCCGCCGTGCCCGGCCCAGGTCGAGGAGTTGGCCGTCGCCGCCGAGGATGGCGGGGATGATCTGGGCGTCGCACGCCAACCGGCGCACCGCTGCGACGCTGACCTGGTCGCCAGTGTCGATGATGCTGCCGCCGCCCAACCCGCTCACCAAGGTGTCGTGGTCGATGGTCACCACGACCCGCGGCCGGTCTCCGCCGGCCTCGGGCAGGTTGCCGGTCAGGCTCAGACGCCGGAACGCCTCGACGAACGCATCCGCCAGCCGCTGCCCACCGGTGCGGACATCCTGTTCGCCGTTGGGGCCGGCCCGCTCGGGTCGAGCCAAGGTGTCCAGCACCGGTCGAACGAAAGCGTCGGCTCCGACCGGCACCTGGAACCGGTAGACCACATTCCCGTGCCCGTCGGCATACCGGGTGCCGCAGCGGAGCCGGTTGGCTTGACGTTCCTCTCGCTCCAATACAGCCCCCAGGCGGGCGTCGGCGGCGTCGGGGTCGACCCGCTCCGCGATCCGATGCCCCAACCGGGTCAGCGCCGCCGGACCATGCCACCCCGCCTGGTCCACCAGCACCCGCTCCGCGGCGACGCGGGTGGCGGTGTTGGCATCGGGCGGCAGCTCGCCCAGCGCGGCCGCAATCCGGCCCGCCTGATCCAGGTTCACCCCACCTGCCGCCAACCCGCCCGCCAACACAGCACCCTCCACCGTCGCATCGGGGTCGGAGCCGCTCGGCGCTCGGATGCCGTCGGTCGCAGCCGCAGCAAGCAGGCCCGCCAGCATCACGTCGCGATGGGCCTCGCCCGGGCTGAGCCGACGGGTCGCCGCCAACCACGCCTGCGTGGAACTGGCGCCGGCCTCGATCGGCAGCTTGCGCTGGTCGACCTCCACAAGCAACGCGATCCCCACGGTGTGCGCGGCAGTGGCCAGCCGGTAGGCCGCGTCCAACCCGGCCAACAGGTCCGCATCGCACAACTGCCAGGCAGCCGGCTCAGCCAGCACACCCGCCACCGCGGCGCCGGCGGCGTGCAGCCTGTCCAACGTCGGCGGCGTACGCGAAGACCCTGTCATTTATCGAACACTAGTTCGAACCACCGACAGTTCCGACCCCCGAAACCCCCTTGTGGACAACCGATCCCGGGCCGCGATTCTGTGGACAGCCGCCGCGGCACCGGGCGCCAACACGCTCGGCTTAGCGGCCTTCGAGCAACGGTCCTCCCGGATCGTGGTCGATCCCGTTGGCACGCACGGCCATGCCGGACAGCGCCTCGAGCACCACCCGGTTGGCGAGGTACGACGTCAGCTCGGCGTGGTCGTACGGCGGTGACACCTCGACGACGTCCATGCCGAGCACCGGAAGCTCGACGCAGATGCGGCGCACCGAGTCGAGCAGCTGCCGGCCGGTGAGGCCACCCGGCTCGGGCGTTCCGGTGCCTGGCGCGTGCCCGGGGTCGCAGACGTCGATGTCGACGGACAGGAACACGCCGTCGCAGTCGTCCAGCGCGATCTCGAACGCCTCGTCCAGGCATTCGGTCAAGCCTCGGCGACCGACCTCGGTCATCTCATACGACCGCATGTGCTGGGCGGCCATCCAGTCGAGCGTCTCCGGACCGGGCCAATACCCGCGCAGGCCGATCTGCAGGAACCGGTCGCCGCGCAGCGCCCCTGACTCGATCAGCCGGCGCATCGGCTGGCCATGGCCGTAGAGCGAGCCGAACTCGATGTTGCCGGTGTCGGCGTGCGCGTCGAAGTGGATCATCGACACCCGGCCGAAGCCGTGGTGGCGGGCGACGCCCGTTGCGTCGGGGAGCGCGATCGTGTGATCGCCGCCGAGCACCAGGGGGACGGCACCCGCCGAGGCGACGGTATAGACCGCCTCCTCCAGGTTGACGATCGCCGTCTCGACGTCGCCGGAGTACATCTCGACGTCACCGGCGTCGACGACCGACACATCCTGTAAGGCATCGACGCGGAGCGCCAGGTGAGGCCGCGACCCGTCGGCAGCGAGGTAGCAGGACTGCCGGATCGCCATCGGACCGAACCGAGTCCCCGGCCGGTGCGACGTGCCGCCGTCGAACGGCGCCCCGACGATGACCACGTCCGCGTCGGCGAACGACGCCGGCTCAGTCAGGTCGGCGGCCGGTACGCCGAGGAACGTGACGTCCGGTCCGTACTGCGCCCCATACCTCGCCATGCACCCATCCTCTCGTGCCGGCGCAGCGCCGAGCATATGAGCCAAGCCATAGAGTCAGTTTTGGGAAACTCCTCGTTGTCATGGCGACGACGAACTTCCCCAAGTGCAGGCTCGCGCCGAGGACAGCGGCCGAATCCGGTACGCGCGAGCCACATTCGCTGCTCATGCGGATTTCGTCGTACCCGACCCGCCATACGGCGCGGCAGCACCGCCGGAGTGGTTTGTTGCAACCGATTTCTTTGCTTCCGGGCTCAGCATCGGGCAGACTGGACCCATGACCATCGACCAGACGATCGACCTCAACAACGCCGCGCTGCAGCAGTCGGCCCGCGAGCACCTGTGGATGCACTTCACGCGCATGTCGTCGTACGACAGCGCCGAAGTGCCGATCATCGTCCGGGGCGAGGGTCCCTACATCTACGACAGCCATGGCAAGCGCTACCTCGACGCCCTCGCCGGCCTCTTCGTCAGCCAGCTCGGCCATGGCCGACGCGAGCTCGCCGAGGCCGCGGCCCGGCAGACCGAGCAGCTCGCCTTCATGCCGATCTGGTCCTACGCCCACCCGAACGCGATCGAGCTCTCCCAACGGCTCGCGAGCTATGCGCCCGGCGACCTCAACCGCGTCTTCTTCACCGTCAGCGGCAGCGAGGCCGTCGAGTCAGCGTGGAAGCTGGCCAAGCAGTACTTCAAGCTGATCGGCAAGCCCACCAAGCACAAGGTGATCTCACGGTCGATCGCCTACCACGGCACCACCCAGGGCGCGCTCTCGATCACCGGGCTCGCCGACCTCAAGGTGCCGTTCGAGCCGCTGGTGCCGAGCACCTTCCGGGTGCCGAACACCAACATCTACCGCGCCCCGATCCACGGCGACGACCCCGAGGCGTTCGGCCGCTGGGCCGCCGACCAGATCGCCGTCGCGATCGAGAACGAGGGCCCGGACTCCGTCGCTGCCGTCTTCCTCGAGCCGGTGCAGAACTCCGGTGGCTGCTTCCCGCCGCCGCCCGGGTACTTCCAGCGGGTCCGCGAGATCTGCGACGAGTACGACGTGCTGCTGGTCAGCGACGAGGTGATCTGCGCCTTCGGCCGGCTGGGCCACATGTTCGCGGCCGAGCGGTATGACTACCAGCCCGACATCATCACCTGCGCCAAGGGCATCACGTCCGGATACGCACCGCTCGGCGCGATGATCGCCACCGACCGGCTGTACGAGCCGTTCGCCAAGGGGCAGACGACCTTCTACCACGGCTACACATTCGGCGGGCACCCCGTCTCGACGGCCGTCGCGATGGCCAACCTCGACATCTTTGAGCGCGAGGGCATCAACCAGCACGTGCTCGACAACCAGGACGCGTTCCGCTCGACGCTGGAGCGGCTGCTCGACCTGCCGATTGTCGGCGACGTCCGTGGCGACGGCTACTTCTACGGCATCGAACTGGTCAAGGACAAGGCCACCAAGGAGACGTTCAACGACGAGGAGTCCGAGCATCTGCTGCGCGGCTTCCTGTCCAAGGCGCTGTTCTCCGCCGGCCTCTACTGCCGGGCCGACGACCGCGGCGACCCGGTCGTGCAGCTGTCGCCGCCACTGATCTGCGACCAGCAGCACTTCGACGAGATGGAGCAGATCCTCCGCTCCGTGCTGTCCGAGGCGAGCTCCCACATCTAGTGCGCCGTAGTCGCGAGCGGGTTGGTGCCGCCCTGTGGCGGTGCCATCCGCCTTGCGTCGCCGCGACGCTGTCGGGATGATGAGCCGCGTGCCGAACCGCCACAACAACGACTCGCCGCACCACCTCGACGAGACCTCGAAGGGGATCATCGAGCAGCTGCAGACGGACGGCCGGATGCCCTATGCCGCGATCGGTAAGGCCGTCGGCCTGTCCGAGGCAGCCGTCCGGCAACGGGTGCAGAAGCTGCTTGAGCAGGGCGTCATGCAGATCGTGGCGGTCACCGACCCGATGCAGCTCGGTTTCGCCCGCCAGGCGATGATCGGCATCCGCGCCGAAGGGGATCTCGACCCGATCGCGGAGTCGTTGGCCACGATGGCCGAGGTGGACTACGTCGTGATCACGGCAGGGTCGTTCGACCTGATGGCTGAGGTGGTGTGCGAGAGCGACGACCACCTGCTCGAGCTGCTGTCGAAGCGGATCCGCGCGCTGCCCGGCGTACGGTCGACAGAGTCCTTCGTCTACCTCAAGCTGCACAAGCAGACCTACTCGTGGGGAGTGCGGTGAGCTACGCCGACATCTCGCTGTGGCATGAGACCTGCGGGGACTCGCTGCAGCCTCGACCGGCGCTGCCCGGCCCGACCGATGTCGACGTCGCGATCGTCGGGGCCGGCTTCACCGGGCTGTGGACCGCCTACTACCTCAAGCGCGCCGACCCGGCGCTGCGCATCGCCGTCCTCGAGCGAGAGGTCGCCGGCTTCGGCGCCTCAGGACGCAACGGTGGATGGTCCTCGGCACTCTTTCCGACGTCTCGCGCGACGCTGGCCGCGCTTCCCGGGTCGTCGCGCGGCGCCGCGAAGCGGTTGTACGTCGAGATGCGGGCCACCGTCGACGAGATCGCCCGGGTGGTCGAGGCGGAGCAGATCGACTGCGGCTTCCACAAGGGCGGCACCATCAGCCTGGCCCGCACGCCCAGCCAGCTGGCCCGGGCCAAGGCAGAGGTCACCGAGGCGCGGGAGTGGGGCGACAGCGAGTACGACGTGCGGCTGCTCTCGTCGGTCGAGGCCGGCGAGATGCTGCACGCGACCGAGGTGCTCGGCGGCGTGTACACCCCGCACTGCGCCCGGATTCATCCCGCCCGGCTGGCGCGCGGGCTCGCTCGGGCGGTCGAGCGGCTAGGCGTCGACCTCTACGAGCAGACTGCCGCGACCTCGATCCAGCCTGGCCACGTCGACACGCCGCACGGGCGGGTGCGGGCAGATGTCGTCGTACGCGCCACCGAGGGATATACCCCAGCGCTGCCGGGCCTCCAGCGGGCGGTGATCCCGGTCTACTCGCTGATCGTGGCGACCGAGGCGCTGTCGCCGTCGGTCTGGGACCGGATCGGGCTCGCAGACCGGCCGACCTTCACCGACTACCGCCACCTGCTGATCTACGGCCAGCGCAGCATGGACGACCGGCTCGTGTTTGGCGGGCGCGGGGCGCCGTACCACTACAACTCGACGATCGACCCACGGTTCGACCGTGAACCGGGGGTGTTCGCGGCGCTGCGCGAGGCGCTCGTCGACCTCTTCCCGGCCCTGCGGGCAGTGCGCATCACGCACCAGTGGGGTGGCCCGCTCGGCATCGCGCGCGACTGGGTGGCGTCGGTCGGGTTCGACCGCGGGTCCGGTCTCGCCTGGGCGGGCGGGTACGTCGGCGACGGGGTCAGCACGACGAACCTGGCGGGCCGGACCCTCGCCGACCTCGTCACCGGCCGCGACTCCGACCTCACGACGCTGCCCTGGGTCGGCCATGAGTCACGCGACTGGGAGCCGGAGCCGCTGCGCTGGCTGGGCGTCAATGCCGGCCTGCGGGCGATGGCCGTCGCCGACCACGAGGAGCGGGTGACCAAGCGCGAGAGCGTCATCGCCAAGGCGATGGCGCCCCTCGTCGGCGGCCACTGACCGCCGGGGGGCGCAAAACCGGTTGCTGACCGACTGAGTGGTCTGGGAGGCTGGCCCACGGCGGTCGAACGTCGGCTGCGACAAGCGAGAGGAGACGTGACATGTCTACCGCTGTCCGCGGGCGTACTCACGTCCCGTCATCTGCGAGGTCGCTCACCGCCTGACCGTTCAGTGATCGAGTGCCCTCGCTTCACCGAGGAGCACTCTCACCCATGAACCACTCTTTGCCCGCTGAGGGCATCGATTCCGATCTCTTCTCTTTCGCCTACCAGGCATACGACGAGTTGGCCGAGGGCCAGCGCTGGTCGACCTGGTCGTCTGTCGACGCCGTGCTCGGCCATGGACCGCAACCGTGGCCGGACTGGGTCATCACCGAGGACGGCGCCATCGACACCGAGCTGGGCATCCTCAAGACCGGCAAGGAAGCTGACGTCTTCCTGCTGGAGCGGGCGGTGCCTGGTGATCCGGATCGATGCTGCGTGATGGCCGCCAAGCGCTATCGCAGCACCGACCACCGGCTCTTCCATCGAGATGCCGGCTATCTCGAGGGGCGACGGGTCCGCAACTCCCGCGACGCCCGCGCGGTCGCGAAGGGTACGTCTCACGGCCGCGCAGTCGCTGCAGGCGAGTGGGCGGCATACGAGTTCGGTGCGTTGAAGTCGCTATGGTCCGCGGGGCTTCCCGTGCCGTATCCCGTCCAGCTGGACGGGACCGAGATCCTGATGGAGTTCATCGGCTCCGGAGTGCAGGCGGCCCCTCGGCTCGCTCAGACCCGTCCGGATCGCGACGCGCTCGAGGCCTACTTCCAGCAGATCCGTGAGGCGATGACCACGATGGCGCGCCAGGGGCTGGCCCACGGCGACCTGTCGGCGTACAACGTGCTCGCCGACGGCGAGCGGATCGTGATCATCGACCTTCCGCAGGTCGTCGACGTCGTCGCCAACCCGACCGGCGTGGACTTCCTGCACCGTGACTGCCGCAACGTCTGCTCGTGGTTCGGCTCGCGTGGTCTGGAGGTCGATCCTGACGAGCTGCTCGCCGAGCTGCTCGCCCAGGCCTGGTGATTCGGCGCGGTCGGCGACGACGGGCGGGCGTGCTCGCTGCCAACTAGGGTCTGTGCGTGGCCCGTGCGACGTCGCAGCAGATGCCCGCCCGGCAGCAGGGCAGGCGGGTCGACGTCGACAGTCTCGACTCTTTCGACTCACTGGTTGACGCCGGCAGTGGAAGCATGCGGGGCTGGCTGCTGCAGGACCTCGACCTTCGCGACCGCACCCGACAGCTGCTGGCGATGGATCCCGCCGGCGCCCTGCTGATGGGCTGCCAGCTCGAGCCGGATGCGGTCGTCCACCTGCGGCGCGGTGGCGCGCTGATCTTCCCGAACCTGCCGGAGCTGCCGTTCGACCCCTACCGCGGCACGCTCTACTCCCCCGAGGAGCTCTACGCCGGCATCGAGGACGCCGAGTACGACGAGACCCCGGACGCCCGCATCTACGCCTGGTCGCGAACCTGCAGCGACGAGCTCACCTACTCGATCGGCCGGGCCTTGCACGACCACTCGATCGACCAGGCCCTCGACGCGGCGCTCGCCGCCGTCCGCCCGATCGGCGTGATGGGCGGCCACGCGATCGGCCGCGACGAGGCCGACTACCTGGGCGCGGTCCGGCTCGGACATGGGCTCGCCCGGGCCGGCCTGACTGTGGTGACCGGCGGCGGCCCGGGCGCGATGGAGGCGGCGAACCTCGGCGGCTACCTGTCGCCGTACGACGACAACGTCATCGCCGAGGCGGTGCAGCAGCTGAGCGCCGCGCCGCATTTCCGGCCGTCGGTCACGGCCTGGGCACGGGCTGCGTTCAGCGTTCGTCGGGAGTGGCCGGACGGTGGTACGTCGACGGGTATCCCGACCTGGTTCTACGGCCATGAGCCGCCGAACCCATTCGCGTCGGCGATCGCCAAGTACTTCCAGAACTCGCTGCGCGAGGACACCCTGCTGCAGCACTGCACGGCCGGGATCGTGTTCCTGCCTGGCACCGCCGGGACTCTGCAGGAGATCTTCCAGGACGCGTGCGAGAACTACTACGCCACCGAGGCCACGCTGGCTCCGATGGTGCTTGTCGACGTACAGCACTGGACCGCCGATCTGCCGGCCTGGCCGCTGCTGTCCCGGCTGGCCGAGTCGCGCCCGATGCAGAGCGCCGTCCATCTCGTCGACTCCGTCGACGACGCCGTCGCCCTCCTCGCCGGCTGATCGGCCATTCCCCCAACCGCCTTGCTAGGTCCTGCACCGCGAGCGCTCTAGCGCGTCAGCTGCAGGACGCTACGAGCCGTACGGCGGTGCGACAGCACAACGTCCCGCAACCGGAGCGCTCCAGCGCGCCAGCAGCAGGACGTTGCGAGGTGTCGGGACGCGTTAGGCGTTCGGCGTCAGGCGTGCGGGGCGATGTAGTAGTGCTTCTGGAGCGCGTCGGCCGGCTCGCCCCACGGGTAGAGGCCGAGCAGGGTCCAGCCAGCCGACTCCAGCGCCGGGAGCGGCTCGCCGCTGACGGTGACCAGTTCCATCGCCGGCGTCTGGCCGCGCCGCCGGATCTCTCGATCGGCGACCGCGAGGAGTGCCTCGTCATACCCCTTGCCCTGGGCGTCGGGGTGGACCAACAGCCGGGTGACCAGCGCCAGCGACGCTAGGTCCAGCCCGGTGATCTCCTTCCAGCGCATGGCGTCCATCGGGTCGTCGCTCATCCGGCTCACTGCCACGTGACCTAGCACCGACGGGCCGGGCCGGATCACCCACGCCGCCCAGATGCCGGGCGCCTCCAGCCATTCCGACGGCGAGTCCGGCATGTCGCCGCGGTAGTCGCCGTTGTCGCGGGCGGCGTAGAGCAGCCGCACCGCGCTCTGCAGGTCGCCCCTGGACCGGCGACGGACCTTCGGCGCGGCAGGCGGCGACTGGTTGCCCGACTCCGGCGTTGGAGTCGACGGCGGCGGGCGCCGCAGCGGCGGACGCACCGGCAGCGGACGGCCGGGCTTGCGGAGCCGGGCCACTTTGTCGGGCACCACTTCGAGAGCGGACACCACAGAGGGGCGACCGAGGAGAACACCCGCTCGACGCCACGGCTTCGAGGTGCTGCTGCGTAGGTAGCCAGCCACCGCGGCCACGCCGCGAACGTGTTCACCGTCGCCGATCCAGTGGAGGCTTCGCCGAGGCTGCACGGGAGCCAGACCGATCTCCGGCAGGCGCTCAGACTGCCAGGAACC
>JAICMS010000091.1 GCA_025929075.1 Propionibacteriales bacterium | reverse complement strand
CACCGGGTGGAGGACGCACTCGCGATGGTCACCGAGGCTCGTCGCGGCGAGGTTGACGTCGTGCTCGGCTCACGGTTCCTCGGATCGGCCCAGCATGTGCCGTGGGCTCGGCGGACGCTGCTGCGCGCAGCCGTCGGCTTCACCCGGCTCACGACGGGGCTGCGGCTGAGCGACGCGCACAACGGTCTGCGCGTGTTCACCAGGCGGGCGGCCGCCACCCTCGACATCCGGCTCAACGGCATGGCGCACGCCAGCGAAATCCTCGCCGTCGTCGCGAACCAGCAGTTGCGGTACGTCGAGATGCCGGTCCAGGTCGTCTACACCGACTATTCACGGTGCAAGGGACAGTCCTCCGTCAACGCCGTCAACATCGTCTTCGACCTTTTGGTCGCCAGGGCCAGGTTCGCCCGATGATCATCAAGGTCGTCCTCGTCGTCGGCCTTCTGGTGCTGGCCGGCTTCATCTTGCGCGGCCGGATGACAGCCCAGCGCCTCGCCGTCCGTCGGCTGCTCGGGGTGCTGGTGCTCGGGCTGGGGCTGGTTGCGATCCTCTTCCCTGCTGCGGTCACCTGGCTCGCCAACCGCGTGGGTGTGGGTCGGGGCACCGACCTGCTGCTCTATGTGCTGGTGATCGCGTTCCTCTTCGTGTCGGTGGCGCTCTACCAACGACTCAGCGACCTTGAGGCCCGGTACGTCACGCTTGCGCGGCGACTGGCGATCGCTGAGGCCGAATCTGCCAAGCAGGAGCCGACGTGGCCGACGCCGCCACTGTTGGAGACGGAGCTGCTCGAGCCCGAGCTGCTCGAGCGCAAGCGCTGATGCGCGCCGGCTGGCGCCTGGCGGCGCTGCTCTTCGTCGGCGCGCTGCTGATGCAGGCGGCCTGGATCTTGGCGCTGCCGCCCTTCCGCGGCTCCGACGAGGTCGACCACGCCTACCGGGCCGCCGAGGTCGCCCACGGAGAGGCGATGCCTGCTCCGGTGCCGGCACCGCATGGGCGGGGCGACCTCGTCGCCGTACCGCGCAGTCTTGTCAGGGCCGCCAGACCCATCTGTCTGTCTTACTCCTACATGGGGCGCGACAACTGCTACCCCGTGCAGGACCTCGGCGACGGCATGGTGACGGCCGCGAGCTCGGCGTCGCAGTACAACCCCGCCTTCTACTGGGTCATCGGCACCCCGGCCCGACTCGCCACCGGAGCCGACTCCCTCTACATCATGCGCACCGTCGCCGCGGTGCTGTGTGCGGCGTTCCTGGCCCTCGCCGGCTGGGCGACGTCGCTCTGGGCCAAGACCCGATGGCCGATCGCCGCTCTGCTGCTCGCGATGACGCCGGTCGCGATCTACAGCACTGCCGTCGCAGCGCCCAACGGCATCGAGATGTGTGCTGCGCTCGCCGTCTGGATGGCGCTGCTGGGTCTGAGCCGTGCCGAGCTGCTTCCGCGGGTCGAGCGGACGCTGCTGTGGTGTGCCGTGCCCGCTGCGGTGGTGCTGACAACGGTCCGATCTTTGGGTCCGCTCTGGCTGCTGCTGGCGGGGGCGACGGCTGTTGCCGCGGCCGGGTGGCGGCGAGCCGTCGATCTGGTCCGGCGACACCCGCGGGACTTCGCGGCGGCCGGGGTGGTTGTCGGCGCCGCGACAGTCGCGAGCCTGTGGTGGGTCCATGTCGCCGCAACCCTGACGCCGAACCCAACGTCGACGGATGGAGCGCCCGACTCACTCGGCCACACTCTTCCTCAGCTCCCCCTATGGGTCCTGCAGTCGATCGCCGCTTTCCCGTTCCGCGACCAGTACGCGCCAACGGTCGTCTATGCCTTGGGCCTTCTCGTTGCCGGAGTGCTGCTGGTTGCCGGCTGGCGCGCTGGATCCAGACACTTGCGCGGCGTCTTCTTGGCAACGGCGGTTTTGAGCCTCGCGATCCCGTTCGTGATGACGCTCGCGACGTACAGCCAGCGCGGTCCTATTTGGCAGGGGCGGTACGGACTCCCGTACTCGTTCGGCGCGGTTCTGCTGCTCGGCCTGATCCTGGATCGGGCTGGCTATCGACACCGGCTAGCTGCTGCCTGGCTGGGGATCGGGTGGGCCGCACTGACCGTTGCCAACCTCGTCGGGGTGGGACACGTGATCGCCGACGAACGGGCAACAAGCCCGCTCTCCGGGACGGCGGAGTGGCTCACGCCGCCGGTCGCACTCATTGTCGCTGTCATGTTCGCCGGCTGGGTCGTGTGGGCTGTCGCTCTGCGACACGCGCCCACCGGTAGTGCTGCGCCGGTGGCCGAGCCCGATGAGGCCGTCATCTCGGTCGCGCAGGACGAGGTCAGCTTGGTCGAGCGCCGCTGAGGCTCACCGGGCCCCTCGGCTAGCTGCGGCGGCCGGATGTGGCGAGCTTGGCCTTTGCCGCCAGCCAGTCGAAGTCGATGTCACCACCGACATCGAGCCGGTCGACTGAGATCGGCCCGTAGGACGCCCAGCCCGGAGGTGTGTCGTGGCAGGGCAGCACCAGCTGCCCGGACGGAAAAACCCAGTGGACGATGGTCTTGGCATCGTCGCCGGCACTTCCGTTGATGTGGGAGGCGCCGAGGTGGTAGCCATGCCACTTCGCGTCCCGCTCCAGCCGCGGTCTGGTCAGCGGGCGGTCCCACAGCGAGCCAAGGAGGCGTCGCGGAGGCCGGTAGGCGTAGACGGGCTCGGCGCCGGGATGGCCGGAGATCTGCAGTGATTCGAGCTGCACCAGCGTCGCTCTCCGGGCCTCGGCCGCCGTACGCCGCGCCTCTGCTGGCGTTGTTTCGTCGCCTTCCAGCCAGTCCGCCGACAGGCGAGGCCGGTGGTCAGCACAGTAGATGTGCTCGCCGACGGCAGACCCGTGCCGACCGCAGAAGGCCTTGCCACATGTCTGTTGCCCGCAGACGCCGATCGAGTCCAACCCGCAGAACGCGCAACCGAAGCTCCTCATGCCCGGGAGCCGCCTTCGACGCCCGGCTGTCGACGAGTGCGGAGGGCGAAGACATGGACAGTTGCGCCTACTACCGGAGCCACCAGCAGGGCGAGCAGGCTGCGGTCGGTCAGCGACATCGGCAGAAGCAGCAGGCCCACGGTGGCGGCGGTCGCCACCACCCAGCCGGCGGTGTAGACGGTGTGCCGGTCGGCCGCGAGGGCAGTGAAGCCGGTGAGGCTCATCCCTGTCAGCAGCCCGGCCGCCGCCACCAGAGCGGCGAGCAACTGAGCCGTGGCGTCGAAGTCGCTGCCGAAGAAGGTCCTCAGCACCGCCGGACCCACCAGGACGGCGAGCCCCATACCGACCAGCGTCACCAGAGCCACGCCGACAAGCAGGGGAAGGAGCGCCTGCCGAAGCGACCCACGACGACTGACCAGGTGTCGCAGGATCATGAGCTGGTAGCCGTTGAGCGGGAGGGTGAGCGGGGTGCGCGTCGCGAGTACGGCGGCGAAGAGCACACCGGCGGTCGGGCCGAGGCCGTGACCGCTCGTCACCCGGGCGAGGAACGGGAAGCCGGCGACCAGCAAGGCCGTGCATCCGGTCGCGAGCATCGCGCTGCTCGCCCGGCGGAGTGACTCTCGCAGGGGCAACCGGTCCCTGACCTGAAGCGACGCTCGAACCGCCGGCCACGGCAGGAACGCGACCCACACCGCCCAGCCGGCCACGATGCCCCAGAGCAGCCCGGTGGCCGAGGCGGTCCAGACACAGGCAAGCGCGACAGCCGCGCATCGCACCGCTGCGTCCGCGCCGCCGAGCCAGGAGAACGGAGTCCAGGTGCCGGTCGCGGCCAGCACACCACGGATGGAGAGGAAGACCGCCAGCAGGGCGACGCCCACGGCCACCGCGGCGACGCCGCCGAGGTCGAAGCCGCCCATGACGCTGGGCGCCCAGGCCGGGCTGGTGACGAGGAGAAGCAGGGCGGCCGCCAGGCCGAGAACCAACGCAGAGTGAAGCACTCGCTGGCCCGCGACGGTCTCGGAGCGGGGGGCGGCTGCAGATCCCTCACCGGCGGACGCGGCGGAGCTCACCGCCCTGGTCGTCTCCTGCTGCAGCCCAGACAGCACCCCGGCCACCGCGAAGGTGAAGCCCCAGAGCACCGAGAACCTGGCGTAGCCGCCCGGGCCGAGCTCATGCGCAACGATGACGAAGACAAGCCAGCCCAGGGCGGCGATCGCCGCCGTGGACGCGGCGACGGCCGCCGACCCGCGGCGGGCCGCGCTGCGAGCGACGAACAGCGGCGCGGACAGTCCGCGCGGGGCCACGGCAGCCAGCCCGCCGACTCGGCTCATGCCGCCGGGCGAGCGAAGACGGCGGTGTGTGCGAGTGTCGGCTTACAGGGTGCGAAGCCGCGGATGACCCGGCGTGGCCAGTCGACCATCCCGAAGACCGGCGAGTAGCGCTGACGCTCGACGTCGTCGATCAGCAGCCATCCGCCAGGCCGAAGCTTGGGGATCGCATGCGAGAAGCACCGCACCCGCTCCCGGCCGTCGACGACGATGACGTCGAAGGAGTCTTCTGGGTAGTCGTCGATCGACGCGACGTACTGTGAGTAGCTGTCGGCAGACGAGCAGTACGACACGCTGACGTTGGGCAGCGGGCCCATCCGCTCGCGCAGCATGGCGAACCAGGCCGCCTCGTGCTCGACAGTCACCACCTCACCGACCCGGTCGGCGAACCACGCGGTTGAACCACCGCCACCGAACTCGAACACCCTCGTCGTGCTGTCGACGAAGGCGTCCAGCTCCGTCATCAGACCGAACGGGAGCCAGGCCTGGCGGAGGTCGAGGGGGTTCTTGCCGAGGGTCGGCAGCATCTTGAAGACGTCTCGGCCGTACGACGGCGAGCGGGCTACCCAGGCGCAGGTACGGGCTGCATGCCCGGCGCGCGCCCGGTAGACCTCCAGGGTCGCGCTAGCCACGCCGACCGCCCGCGCCTCCCGACACCGCGGAAGGCTCCGCCCTCCCCGCAACTGCGGGAAAGTGGCTGGCCTCCGTCCGAATTGTCCAGCCAGTTTCCCGCAATTCGCGGGAGGGGGTGGCGGGGCGGCCGATCGAGTGGCAGGTCCAGCCGGCGGACCGCCACGCTGTGAGATCGAGCGCGTTGCGCGCCTCGACCAGGGTCGGCGAGGCCACCTCCACGGCGACGCGCCGGGGGTCAAGGCCGCGGTAGTCACGCCATTCGGTCAGATGCAGGACGAGGTCGGCATCTCGGCAGGCGTCCAGCACGTCGTCGTAGGCAGCCAGCTCCGGGTGGCTGAGCCTGACCCGGTCGAGCGCCCGTGGGTCGTGCACCTGGACGGTGGCGCCCCGCAGCGCAAGGCCGCGGGCGACCTCCAGGGCCGAGGACTCGCGGATGTCGTCGCTGTCGGGCTTGAATGCCAGGCCGAGTATGGCGATCGTGCGCCCGCGAAGGTCGCCGTCGCACAGCGACTCCGCCAGGTCGACTACCTTGCCACGACGCGCCGTGTTCATCTGGTCGACGTCGGTCAGCAGCGACACGATGCTCTCGGCGCCGTGCTCGGCCGCGCTGGCTATCAGGGCTCGGACGTCCTTGGGCAGGCAGCCGCCGCCGTACCCCAGACCGGCGCCGAGGAACTTGCGGCCGATCCGGTCATCGAGGCCAAGCGCGTCGGCGAGCTGGATGACGTCGGCGCCGGAGGCCTCGCAGAGGTCGGCGATGCCATTGATGAACGAGAGCTTCGTGGCCAAAAAGGCGTTGGCCGACGTCTTGACGAGCTCCGCCGTGGCGAGGTCGGTGACCATCCGCGGGATGTCGAAGCCCAGGGCGCTGGCGTAGACCTCGTCGAGCATCGCCACATCGGCCTGGGCATGGCTGCCGGCAACGCCGTAGACGATGCGGCTGGGCAGCACCGTGTCCTCGATCGCGAAGCCTTCACGCAGGAACTCCGGGTTCCAGGCGAGCCGGACGTCGACGCCGCGCTCGACCCTGGACCGGAGTCGCTCGATCAGCGTCGCGGCGGTGCCGACAGGAACCGTCGACTTGCCGACGACCAGGGAGCCCGAGGTGAGCAAGGGCGCGATCGAGTCGACGGCGCCCCACACATAGGAGAGGTCGGCTCGCTCGCTGCCCGGCTGCTGCGGAGTGCCAACGCAGATGAAGTGGACTGTCGCACCGGCGGCTTCGGCGTAGTCGGTGGTGAAGCGCAGCCGGCCGGTGGGGAGCACCCTGGCAAGGAGCTCGGCGAGCCCGGGCTCGAAGAACGGCGGTCGGCCGGCAGCGAGCGCGTCGATCTTGGCGGCGTCGGTGTCGACGGCCACGACGTGGTGCCCCAGGTCGGCCATGCAGGCAGCATGGACGGCTCCCAGGTAGCCGGTTCCGAGCACAGAGACACACCGCGGCACGTTCGACACTTTAGGAAGCCTGCGGGTACGGCGGGGCCGACCGGACGAACCCTGGCCGAACGTCGACTCGGTATCAGCCGAACGGCTGATACCGATCGGAGTCAGGCTGGTCTAGTGGCGTGGAACAACCGCGCGTAGGCACGGCGCATCAATCGGGGCGGCAGCAGCCGGAAGGTGAACCTGACGGCAAGGTTGGCGAGCATCCGCGGCCGACTGGTCAGGCCGTAGCGCTGCAGGTTGCGTTGCAGAGTGATCTCGCAGCGGAACATCGCTGCCTTGCGTCGTCGGCCGAACATCGAACCGTCGGCGCGGAAGAGCACCAGTGGCTCCGACAGGTTGTGCATCACCGCGCCCGCCATCAGCATCCGCGCGAAGAGGTCGTAGTCCTGCATGAAGCGTGGCTGGTCGTATCCGCCGGCGCTCAGGGCCAGGGCTCGCCGGTACACCACAGTCGGGTGGTTGATCGCGTTGTTGATCCGGAAGTAGCGGGCGATGTCGGCATGCTCGGTCGGTAGTCGCCGTACTCCGACGACGTTGGCCTCCTCGCCCTCGAACTCGTACATCGCCGCGCCCAGCAGGTCGTAGCTGCCTTGCCGCAGTGCCGCGACTTGGGTGGCGAACCTCTGCGGCAGGGAGATGTCGTCGGCGTCCATCTTCGCGATCCAGGGGGATGTGGCGGCGACGACGCCGGCCTGGTTCGCCTTGGCCGCTCCGAGGTTCTCCGGCAGCACGACCCTGCGCAGAGGAGGCCGTCGGTCGGCGAAGCTGTCGAGTACGGCGATCTGCGCCGGCAGCAGCGGACCGTCCTCGACCACGACGACCTCGGCAGCGGGAAGCGTCTGGTCGTAGATGCTGTCCAGCGCGCGCTGCAGGTGCGCGGGGTCGACCCCGTGGTAGACGGGCATCACGACCGACAGGTCGAACTCGTCGCTCACCGTGCCGTCCTCGTGACGTGGAGAAGCGTCTGGGCGCGTCGAGCGTATCGAGCCAAGGAGCCTCGGTGAGGGCGTTTGCATTCGGCGTGCCCGTGTGGCGCGGGTGGTGGCTGCGCTGGCACCGTACGTCGTGCGGCCGGTCGGACTACTCCTGCGTGTCGAGCTCGAGGCTGGCGATCGTCCCACCCGGGAGGACTGCGTCAAAGCGGATGCGGTCCTCTCGCTTGGGCCAGAGCTGGGCGCCCAGCGCCTGACCGGTCACGAACGTGCCGACTCCGTTGTTGTTGGAGCCGCCGCCGTACTCACAGTCGTCGAAGGACCCGGCGAAGAAGTTCGTGCACGGCATCGGCGTCTGCGAGCCGAGCAGATTGAGCCCCAGCGCCCGCAGCAAGTCGTCGTTGAGGCTCGGCATCTGCTGCTTGAGGGTGGAGGTGCCGGACTCGGTGAGCCGGAGCACGAGTGTGTCGATGATGCAGCCGCCGCCGGGGTCCATCCGCACGCTCAGCTCGGCCGCGGCGACTGTGTCGGATCCGCCGCCCTCGAAGCGGAACTGCCACGGCGACTGGGGTGAGGAGTCCCAGTTGCCGCTGCAGAGGGTGTACCAGCCGATCACGGTGTTCGTGTTCACCTTGAAGTCGACGCCGGCGCCCGACGTGCAGGCATGCCCGTGCGGCAGGAAGCTCCCGTAGTCGAACCGCACGGCGTACTGCAGGACGTGAGCCGGCGGAAGGATCACGATCGGGTTGAGCGGGTGGTGCGGCTGGTTGCCTTGAGGGCAGACGTTGGGGTTGGCCGCCCGCAAGAAAAGTCCGGAGCAATTGGTGCACCACGACCAGCCGGACTGGGCGGATGGGTCGCCGACGTCGATGCCGGCCAGGAGGTCGTTGGTGCCGGAGTCACCGACCAGTACGGCGAACCGGCTACCGCCCTCCCCATCGTGGGTGCCGCCACCGGGACAGGCTCCGGCCGTCTCAGCTGGAGCGGCGGCGAACGGGATGAAGTCGGCGTCGGCGCGGAAGAGCACGCCGCACTTCTCGCACATGAACCACGACGACTGCCAGACGCCTTGAACGCCACCCATGAGTACTGCTCCGGTCTCCCCGAGTGGGGGGTCCCCTCGAGAGTGTGCTCCTGGATTCCGCCGCTAGCAAAGGCCACTGTGGCGGCGAATCAGGCTGGCCGACCGCTCCTGACGGCACGAACAGTGCTCACGTGAACTGGAGCGTAGGGGTCTATGACGCGACGATCGTGGCCAACTCCGACTCCATGTCCCGCTGGACCCCCGAGGAGTAGGGGGTCGGCGGCGCGCTCTCACAGTCGTCTGACTGGACATACTCCACGTCGACGATGACCGGATAGACCCCAGCCGCCGTGGGCGTCCACGTGAACGTCAGGACTTGGCCGCCCTCTAACTGATTAGTGGCCGCGGGCGAAACCACGGCCTGGTTAGCAGGCTGCATGGCGGCCTGGGCAGACCCGATGTCCGTTCCAGGCGTCGCGGCGATCAATTCGGCGCTGATTATCCCGATCGACCCGTCGCCTCGGAGCGTCGCTGACACAGTTATCGGACTCCCGATCGTGGCGCTGAGCGCCGGCTCGGCGTCCGGGTCGACGGGGGCGACCGGTTGCACGAGATCCACGCCCGGCCCAACGCAGCCAGGATCCATCTCGCCACCACCGCCGCTGCTTCCAGTCGAGCGCGCGCTGCTTGAGCTCACCGTGTTGACCGGTGCGTTGGCGCACGACGCCAGGCAGCACACAGCAACTACAGATCCGAAGACGATGAGCACCTGCCGAGGCCGCACCATCCTCCTAGTGTCGCCGTGGTCCGTGTCGGTCGGCACTGCGGGCGCGTCGGGCGGGTTTCGTCGGTGGTCGGTTCTACGTTGCCGACATGAGCACCTTGGCCCCAACGAGCCCCACGACAGCGAGCCCGGCTGTCGGCGGGGGTCTGGCGGGCTCGGGGATGGGGGCCCGCGAGCTGCTCGGCGGCGCCGGCGCGGGCCAGGACGGCGGCGAGCAGTCCGGAGACGGCCAGCGCGTCGCCGTACAGCAGAGCTTCGACGAGCTGGGCACGCCGCTGCGCGACGCGACGTTCGTCGTCGTCGACCTCGAGACGACCGGCGGGTCGGCGGCGGGCGGCGCGTCCATCACCGAGATCGGCGCGGTCAAGGTGCGTGGCGGCGAGGTGCAGGGGGAGTTCCAGACGCTGGTGCGGCCGAGGGAGCCGATCCCGGCGTTCATCAGCGTGCTCACCGGCATCACCGACGCGATGGTGGCGGGCGCGCCGCGGGTCGAGGCGGCGCTGCCGGCGTTCCTGGAGTTTGCGAGGGGTGCGGTGCTGGTGGCGCACAACGCGCCGTTCGACGTCGGCTTCCTGCGGCACTACGCCGAGGCGATGGGCCTGCCGTGGCCGCGCTTCGAGGTGCTCGACACCGCCCGGATCGCGCGGCGGGTGCTGACGACCGACGAGGCGCCGAACGTCAAGCTGTCCTCGCTCGCCCGCGTCTTCCATGCGACGACCACGCCCAACCACCGGGCGCTGGCCGACGCGCGGGCGACCGTCGACGTGCTGCATGCGCTGATCGAGCGGCTGGGCAACCTCGGCGTCCACACGCTCGAGGAGCTGCAGACCTTCTCCTCGCGGGTGTCGACGGCACAGCGACGCAAGCGTCACCTCGCCGAGCACCTGCCACATCTGCCGGGTGTCTATCTCTTCCGCGACTGCTCGGAGCGGGTGCTCTACGTCGGCACGTCGAGGGACCTGCGGACCCGGGTCCGCACCTACTTCACCGCGAGCGAGACCCGCTCACGGATGGGCGAGATGGTCGGGCTCGCGTCGCGGGTCGAGAGCATCGCCTGCGCGACAGTGCTCGAGGCCGAGCTGCGTGAGCTGCGGCTGATCGCCGAGCACAAGCCGCGCTACAACCGGCGGTCGAAGTTCCCCGAGCGGGCGACCTGGGTCAAGCTGACCGTCGAGCCGTGGCCGCGGCTGTCGCTGGTGCGCGAGGTGCTCGACGACGGGGCCGACTACCTCGGGCCGTTCGGCTCCCGGCAGACCGCCGAGGCCGCCGTGGCGGCGCTGCACGAGACGTTCCCGATCCGGCAGT
>JAICMS010000211.1 GCA_025929075.1 Propionibacteriales bacterium | reverse complement strand
GTCGGGCAGGTGCTCCTTGGCCAGGCCGTTCCAACACCCCACGAGGCGAGCGGTGTCGTCGAGACCCAGCTCCACGTCGCCGCTGGCCCACTGCTGCTGGAACCGCTCGGCAACGGTGGCCTCGTCGACCGCCAGCACCAGCACCTTGTAGTCGCTGAGCAGATCGCGCTCCACCGCGTCGCCGAACCCGAGCCGGTGCCACACCGGACCGAACGTCTCCTCGTCGTCCATGCTCGCCAGCACGGCGTCCGTCTGACCCGCGCGGGCCTTGCTGGCGTCGTCGTACAGGCGCGGGGTCGCGGTCATGTAGAGCCGCTTGCTCGACTTGATGTACGACGCGTCGTGGATCCGGACGAACGCGGACTCGTCCTCACCGGCCAGGGTCGCTCCGGTGGTGCGGTGCGCCTCGTCGCAGATGACCAGGTCGAAGTCGCCGAGCCCCAGCTCCTGGGCGTCATGGACGGCCTGAAGCGACTGGTAAGTCGAGAAGATGACCGTCATCGCCTCGGCCGCTCGGTCGTCGCTGCGGCCCATCCTCTCCAACAGCTTCGCCCCGCTGGTCGTGGCCGGCTCCGGCAGGTCGACCGCGCTCATGTCCTCCTCGACGTTGCGGCGACCAACCTTGACATCAGAGCACACCGCGAACGGTCGCAGCGGAATCTCGGACTCCCGACACCACTCCGTCAGAGTCTGGGACAGCAGGGAGATCGACGGCACCAGGAAGAGCGCCCGTCCCCCGGCGCCCACGAGGTGTTCGGCGATCTTGAGCGACGTGAACGTCTTGCCCGTCCCGCACGCCATGATCAGCTGGCCGCGGTCGCCGCTGCTCATGCCGTCGACCACGGCGTCGAGGGCTTCGCGCTGGTGCGGACGCAGCGTGTTCCGCGGGGTCCGACGTACCTCCTCGACCTTCGGGCCCTCCCAGACCAGACCCAGATCGTCGAAGAAGTTCACGTCGAGGCGCTGGACCGGCACCGCTTGGCCGTGGATCGCCTCTTCGGCGTTCTTCCCCCAGCCCGTCGTCGAAACGATGATCCGCTCGGTGAACCCCTCCTTGCCCGACGCGGACAGGAAGCTGTCGATGTCGTGCTTCGAGACCAAGTGGCTGGACTCGTAGAACTTGCACTGGATCGCGGTCAGCCCTCCCCCGTCGCGCTGCCGGGCGACCAGGTCGATCCCGGTATCAGGACGACCGTCGCGGCCCGGCCAGTCACGCCACAGCCAGACCTCGTCGTACCGGGTCGTGTAGATCTCCGACGTCGTCAGCACGCGCTGGACCAGCCGCTCGAACCGGTCCCCCTTGTCGCGCTCGTCGAGAGCCGAGGCACGAAGCTCCCCGAGGACATCGTGGATCGTCGTCACCGCAGCATCCTGCCTCATGATCGGTCGGGAGCGGAGACGATCGACTCCTTCCAAGCCCGGTGTCCCACGTCGGACTCAGCAGACCCAGGGGTCTCCGCTTTCGCGCCACAAGGGCCGTGACAACGCAGGGTTTACCGGTGCGAGCCAGGGTTCCACCAAAGGTGCAAGAGGTGTGTAGGCCTCGGCATGGTTACCACCGTGGCCTCAGAGGGGTGGGGCGAGCGATCCACCTTGGGTCCTCTGTCGAGCACTGCGGAACTCGTGGCTACAGGGTCGATCACTGAGAGGGGAAGCTATTGCGGTCCCTCACATGCAGCATCGAGCTGTGTTGCGCTCTGACCTACGCTCCTGCCGACACGCCCTCGGGCTGGCGGGCGAGCCGCGCGAGACGAGCGGCTCGCGAGCCGCCGCAACCGAGCGCCTTCTGGATCTCGAGACGCGACACCTGACGTCTTTCGGAAGACTCGTCGAGCTGTCGGATGAGTGCGATCGCGGAGTCATCGCCGGCGCCTTTCTGCCGACCGGCATGCCGGACGGCGCTGCGGGCTTCCGGAACGCGCGAGCCGTCGCGGAACCGGCCGGCCACGGCCGGGCTCGCGGCCGGCATGAGCCGGCCGTTGTTCGACGGGTCCAGATCGCGGGCCGGTACCTGTCCGGTGCTGCCGCTGCGGCGAAACAGTCCGGCCAGAACCTCGATGCCGAGGGCGAGCGCCAGCGGCGGCCAACCGGCGACCGCTCTGGCGGTGGCCGTCGGTTCCGCCGACGCGACGTTGGCTGCCAGTGAACTGGCCAGGCCGAGCCCGAGCAGCAGCCAGGTCAATGCTGCCGGTCGCCGGCCGGCACGCGAGTCGGCCAGCAGCACAGCAACGGCCGCCGCGATCGCGCCATCGATGGAAATCGGCAGTAGCCAGGAAGTGAGCTCACGCTCCCCCGCGCGCAGGGCCAAGGTCCTGACGTGCTCGAAGCTGATCACCGC